>CASFJH010000001.1 GCA_949294845.1 uncultured Bacillota bacterium
CGCCGTCGCCCATACAGGAAAAAGCGATTCCTCCCGCGCTTGACGGACGGGACGTGCTGGGATGCGCGCAAACGGGTACGGGAAAAACCGCCGCGTTCGCTCTGCCTGTTTTAAACCGCATGACAAGAGGAGACGAAGGCATACGCGCGCTTGTGCTTACTCCCACGCGCGAGCTGGCTTTGCAGATCGAAGAATCCTTCAGGACATACGGCAAATATCTGCCTTACCGCGTGGGCGTGCTCATCGGCGGAATAAAGCCGGGCGCGCAGATAGAGGCGTTAAAAAAAGGCGTCGACATTCTCGTATCCACGGCCGGACGGCTGCTCGACCTGCACGCACAGGGATATATCTGCCTGGACAGGCTTTCCTTCTTCGTGCTGGACGAGGCGGACCGTATGCTGGATATGGGATTTATCCACGATGTCCGCAAGGTCATTGCGTTGCTTCCCGCAAAAAGACAGACGATGTTTTTTACGGCTACCATGCCGCCCGAAATCTCCGAGCTCGCGCGCTCGCTGCTCTTCCGGCCTGTCTGCGTGGCGGTCAACCCCGTTTCGTCGACGGTCGATCTTACCGAGCAGATAGTTTATTTCACCGACAAACAGAGCAAAACGGAACTGCTTATAAGTCTTTTCCGCGACGGAACGATCAAAGGCTCGGCGCTGGTGTTCACACGCACAAAGTACGGCGCGGATAAATTGTGCCGCAAGCTGAAAAATGCCGGCATAGCCGCTATGGCTATTCACGGCGACAAGACGCAGGGCGCCAGACAGAACGCGCTGGACAGCTTCAAAAAAGGGCGCATACGCGCGCTCGTCGCGACAGATATAGCCGCGCGCGGCATAGATATTGAGGAGCTGCCGTTCGTGGTCAATTTTGAACTGCCCAACGTCCCCGAAACTTATGTGCACCGGATAGGGCGCACGGGAAGAGCGGGCAGGAGCGGAACCGCCCTGTCGCTGTGCGATTACGACGAAAAGGACTACCTTAAGGCTATAGAGAAGCTTACCGGCAAACGACTGACGCCGGCAGAGAATAACCCCTTCCCTATGACCGTTTTCGTCAAGTCGCCGCCCAAAGTCAACCTGCCGCGGCAGAAACCGAGTTCGGAACCGAACAAAAAGGCGCGTTAAACACGCCTTTTTCCGTTGCCGCGAAGTTATTGCGCAATCTGCGCGCCTATGACGTATGTATACAGGCGCACGGCGGTTTTTCTGTTAGGGCCCGTTTCGGACATCGTCCATAAGTTTTCGGAAAGCTTAATTCCGCGCCGTTCCGCTTCGGCGAACAGCAAAGGGAGAAGTCCGCCGATGTCGGGCGCCGCTCCCGTCAGCTTCATGACGAGTGACGTTTTTCGGGTGATGCTTTGCACCTTTCCGTCCCCGTACAGTTTTTCGGGCGCGGCGGTGACGGGCAGGCATATGCGGCAGGTTTCGTTGTTTCCTTCGTCGAACATAAGGAAAAACACGCTGAAATTATCGCATATACAGCCCGAGCTTATCGCGCTGCAGTACGTTTCGCGCGAGTCGTAGTACCGCTGCAGCAATTCCTCGCGGAGAGGAAAACTTTCTACATAGCAGAGCTGCGTGTTCTCCGGCACAACGGAAAAACGCGGAGTCTCCGGTTTCAAGTCGTAAGAGAGGGTATCCAGCAGTCTTTCGATCCGCTCCCTGTGATCGGAGAGCTTTTTGCAGGTATCCTTTATATCAAGGTCGCCCGTAAAATAGCCGCTTATCTGGCGACGGCTTTGAGCTGCTCGGCAACCTGTAACTTTATTATGTCCTCCGCCGTATAAGCTCGGTAATCGTTATCTTGCAATCTTTCCGGACGCAGTACGCCCGTTTGTTCATAGTGCTTTAAAATACGAGGAGTAATGCCCAAAAAACGAGCCGCTTCGTTTACGCGGAACTTTTTGCTGCTCTTTTTTAATTTTTCTTCATCTATTGCCGGCATAATTATTGACCTGTACATATATGTATAAGTTATAATACATTATATCAGACCGGCAAGGTTCTGTCAAATAATTTGTTTATTCGGAGACGGAGACTGAATGAAGAAAAAAAGTTTGAGAATGACGTTGCTTATATTATTGCCCGCTTTTTTCTGCTGGGCGCTGACCGGAGCTTTGCGGCAGGGCGAAAAAATTATTGCGTCGGCGCAAACGGCTGATTCCGTATGGTCGGGGACTCAGACGAGCGCCAATCTGGTAAATATGCCGTAGGGCGGCAAAGACGATCCGACGGGAAGCGTTTCGCTGACCGAATTGGGGTGGAACATCAACGGGCAGATAAACAGTTATCCCGTGTGGTACCAGGACGCCGATCTTGAAACTGCCGAATACGGCTGGGGAATCCGCGCTGCAAGCACATCGGACGATATAGGAAACTCCGATTACGACAACGGCGCGTGGATCAGGATTAATTTGTCGGTAGCCGATCGGGTAAAGGCTGACAAAGGCGATCTGCTTGTTTCCGCGTCTTCGCTCAACTACGAACAGGGAATATGGAATCATTATTGTTCGCTTAAGCTGTTTTTCGACGATGCAAACGGCTCGCAGCTGGATTCTGCCGTCGTTGCAAAGAAGATCGACGGCAGCGCGTATCCGCTCAATATTACAGATAAACAGGTGCCTGCCGGCACTGCTTCCATCCGATATTATGTTTCCAACTGGGGCGGCGGCACAGCGAGACCGTTTATAGGCGGACTCAAATGCTGGTTTACGGACAAGACGGCGCCCGAAGCGGTTTCCGCCGTTGTCGCGGGTTCTGACGGCGGCGCCGCGCCCGCTTATACCGTACCGGGAGAAAGCTTTTCCTATCTGCTAGATTTTGACGAAAAGCTTAACGTATCGCAAAGCGGGACTGCGGCGGTTGCGCTGAACGGAGCGTCCTATACCGGCGAAAGCTCGGCCGTCATTCAAAAGGAGGACGGCACGACGCAGATACGGTACAATTTCGTCCTTCCGCTTACCGGCAGTGCGCTTAATAGCGACGGAACGGTAAAACTAAGCTCTGTCAGTGGCCTTCAGGCCTCGGACGAAGCGGGAAACGCGCTTGGCGCCGAATCGGTTGCGGCTGCTGCCGGCAATTCTCAGACTCTCACGTTTTACGGGCTTAAAAACGTTACTGCAGACGTTTCCGGCCTGACCTTCAGCGGCGAGAGCACCGCAGTTTACCAAAAGGACTACGTCGCTTATATCGCCGCGGTTACGGGCTACAATCTGCCTTCGGAAATAAGCGTGGAGGCGAACGGACATCTGCTCGCGGTGGGCCAGTATACCTACAATAACGTAAACGGCGAGATTACGGTAACCGCGAAATATGTGACGGGAGATATCGTTATCGCCGCGGCAGGCGTGCCCAAACAGTATACGGTCAATTTTGAACGGCAAGACGGTACGGGCGGTTCGGCTTCGGTGACCGCGACTTATAATGCGGCTATGCCTTCGATAACTCCGCCGGCGCGCACCGGTTATACGTTCGGCGGATATTTCACCGCCCCCGACGGCGGCGGAACGCAGTATTATTCGGAGACGGACGAAGGGACCGTGGAAAAATATTCCCACGACGGCAGCCTGACTCTTTATGCGAAATGGACTGCGAACGCCTATAATATTTCCTGCAGCAAAAATGTACCCGCCGCGGCGAGCGGCGAAGTAACGGGGAGCACAACGTCAAGCACGCATACCTACGACGTTGCCGCAGAGCTTAGCGCAAACGGTTATGCGCTAACCGGCTGGACGTTTTCAGGCTGGGCGACGTCAGACGGAGGCGGAGTGGTTTACTCTGACGGAGAAAGTGTCATAAATCTGTCCGTTACACAGGGAGCAACGGTCACGCTTTACGCGGTATGGGAAGCCAATACCTACACGGTATACTTTGTCTCAAATTAGCCGGCCGGCGCTAGCGGCGACATAACGGGGAGCACAGCGTCAAGCACGCATACCTACGACGTTGCCGCAGAGCTTAGCGCAAACGGCTATGAACTTACCGG
>CASFJH010000002.1 GCA_949294845.1 uncultured Bacillota bacterium
CGCCCCAGCCGCCGCCGTTTATCGAATAGTCGCATACAGAATACTCGCCATTTCCCTCGTCGAGCAACAGATGCGCGTTAAGATACGTTGTGCGGTTGCCGTAATTTAAAGTCACTCCGAAAGCTACTATCTCGTCGGGATTCACGCTCTGTTTGAACAGTATATCGACGTTCTGCATCATGGCTTCGCCCATTTCTTCGTAAGTTATCTTGAACCCCTCGGCGGTCTGCTCGCAGGAAATAGTATCGGGCTCGGTGAGCTCCGCCGAAGCTTCGCCGAAGCTGGTAACTGTTTCGGATCCGGTGAAAGATACGTCATACTCTATTTTGTCTATAACACATTCTACCGGAGCGCCGCCCGGGCATATGCGCAGCGTTAAGGCGTCGACCGTACCGACTGACGCGGGCTCGCCGATTATTCCCAGACGGGCGTCGTTATCGGCTTTGAGCGTGAACTCTCCGGCCTGAGTAGGTACCCAGGCGATTATAGGATCCATGTTGTCTCCGGCCGCGTCACCGTCGCCGAACAAAAGATATGCCTGCAGGAAATTGAGCTGAGCGGAAGTCTTTATATATATGCGCAGTTGCTGCAAATCGGCTTTTGTCAATGGCTCGGCAAAATCAATAGTGACGGAAGCGTCTTCGGTGTAGGTAACTTTAAGCGCGCCGTTTGTATACCCTTCGCCGTCACCCGTAAGCTTTTCAACCGTAAGCTTGTCGTTTTCGCGCGCGGTATACTCGTTTTCGTCGTCAAAGTCGATCGTCACAGTCCGGACGGACGACTGCTCGTTCTTTCGCAGCGCGTCGAGATATACGTTTACGGGAACCCTTTCAGTCGTAACGGGATCGGTCGTATCGTCCACTATACGCGTTTCGCCGGGATAAACCTCTATATAAAGCCCCGTTATCTCTTGAGCGTCGTCTTTAAGCAGCTGAGCGTCGGTAGTGGCGCTGAGAGTCATACGCCCCGAAGGCACTACTCCCCACCCTGCGTTGCAGCCGGTAAGCAGCTCGCCCTTTACGTCGCCTGACATCAGGAACATACGCATGAAGTTGATCTGTCCGTCGGTAGCAATATCGAGCTTGAGGTTTAGAAGGTCGGTATTGGGTATAGGCTGAGCGAACGTTACCGTTGCTCCGGCCTGCGCTGCGTTGGGGAATCTTGCGGGATCGTAGGTTATCTTAAGCGCGCCGTCGTTATAAAGTCCCGCCTCCGAACCGGATACGAACTGAGCCGAAAGCTTGTTGTTTGCCGTCTGCTCGGGAATAACCTCGAACTCGCTTCCGTCTTTGAAGTCGGTAACGGTATGTTTAATCGGCTCAACAAGCTTTATTTCGTCTATATACACCGTCTGGTCGGTGCCGGCAACTCCCGCTATGTAGAACAGGAATCCTTTAAGCGTGTTGTCCCCCGCAGTCACGTCCTGCGCAAACACCGACATGGGGAACAATTCTTCGTACCACACGTTGAGCTTATCTTCGCTGAAGGTGATACGGTGGTATGCGTTGGTGTCTTTATAGCCGCGGATGTTAACGGGCGCAGCGGCTTTTTTTACCATCAGCTTTATAGAAACCATATAGCTTGGATCGTACTGCACTTCGGTCGGAAACATAAGGAACCCTTCTGTTTCGCTTACTACCGGACGCAGCTTGAGCACGCCGCCGCTCGCCGAACCTGTGATCCCTTCGGTGACTTCGGGATCGTCTGCGGAGAGGAATGCACGATTATAACGGAGGTTGCCTTTGTTCTCTCCGGCCACAACTTTTATGGTGCTCTCGTATTTGCGGTTTTCCACTCCGGCGCCTGTGCCGTCTCCGCCGTTGTTGTACTCGTCGAAATCCATTATCACGTTTTCGGCAAGCTCGGTATCGACAAACTGAGTGTCCGCCGTATCGGTAAATATTTCGTCGATATACAGTACGGGTTCGATCTCGGGATTGACTGAATACCATACCGCGATGTCCAAATATTCAATCAGATCGTCTTCCGCATATTTTTTCTCCCAGAAGCGGTACTGAGCCACTTCCAGAACGCTCCATCTGTTAAAGACGAAACTGCCTTCCGCCTCGCTTTCGGCTCCGTCCCAGCCGCCTTCCGGCTCGCCGTTGCGGTCGTTCTGCAGCCATAGCTTCTCAATGCCTTCGTTAGCATAGACCTTGAACAGCATGGATCCGAAATCGGCGCGGCGGATCGGACGGGGCAGCCATATGCGCACATAGCAACGCTCGCGCGTCTCGGCGGGCGTCAGCGACAACACTTTGCCGTCTGTCGAGCCGTAGCCGGTAACTTCGTCGGCCGCGGGAATATCGGTAGTTTTGAGCTCGAAATCGCACGTCGGTCCTTCGCCGTATGCCTTAACGTTGTCGATGTATTCGTCGCGGTCGAAAGTCGCCAGCTGATAGTCGACAAGCCCTGCGGCTTCATCGGTCGCAGGCGTCCATTTTTCGGTTACTCGTATATCGTATTTCTCAACGCCCGAATTGCCCGCCTCGTCGGTCACCGTTATTTCGAGAGTGTAACCGTCCAAGGATGTAGCGGTAAAGTATCTCCCCGATCCCTCGCCGACTACCTCGGGCTGTTCGTCCGAATCCTTGTAATAGACCTTTATGTCCTTGGATTTCACGCCCGAAAAATCGGTAGCGGCAACGATAGGCAGATAGCATTTGTCTCCCGCAAACACGTCGCTCTCGAAATTCTGCAGCGATACGATCTGCGGTGCCGTGGTGTCCTTCGTTTCGAACGTGAGAGTTTTCGTTATGTCCTCTCTGCCGTAAAGGGTATAAACTATCGTGTGCGTACCCAGCTTTACCGGCGACACCTTGTTTTCGTCGACGTACAGCTCGTCGCCGTCAGGATCGGTCACGGTGACGAGTATAACCGCGTCTTCCGTTACGTCCGCGTCCTTCAGGTTAAAAACCTTTACCGCCGGAATAACAAAGTCCTGCCCGAGTTCGACGGCTTCGATCCTGTCCGTTTCCGGAACGATTGTGAAGTCCGCTTTGTCCTTTCCGCAGGCGGTAACGGTAACGGCCGTCAGTATAAAGGCCAGAGCGATGACCGCAAACAGTTTCTTTTTCATTTTCTCCTCCGAATGAAAATTTTTATATTTATCGCAGCATTGTCATGCGTTTATAAAGCCCGAACCGGCGCGCCCGCAAAGGCGTCAGGTGCCTTGCGTGCCACGGCCAAAAAAAGCGCGTCAGGCGACCTCGTTGAAGGGTATAACGAACGCGCCGTCGCCCGGCTCGATTACAAGCGTAAGAGTTCCTCCGTTCAGTTTTTCCATGCGTTTTTCGCCTTTCTGCCACACGACGGCGCTGTCGGCCTCATTGAAAGAGAGCGTAACCGTTGCGGTAGCGTTGTCGGTGGTTTCGCGGTACGGCGTGACCATAAATCCGTCGTACCCGTTCTCGTCGGTAAACACGCCCATGAGCGTGTCCTCGGTCGAGGAGAACTGTTTTACTCTTTCGTGCGTCTTAATCACGCCTTTTAACATTTCGAAATCGTCGCCCGCGTCGTTCTCATTTTCGCCGCGCACTGTCATAACGCCCTTCCAGTCAAAGCTCAGGTACACATGGTCGAACGCCGCTATCTCGCGGTTGATCTCCTGAGCATACGCCCACCTTTCGGTCTTATTCCCCTCGCGGTCTATGAGCGAGGTCTGTCCCTCGAGAAATTCTCCGCCCGGAGCGTCCTGCGGCGTCATATATGTAAAATGCTGTATGCCCTGAATACCGAACGCGAAAGCCGTATTGACCTGCAACGCGAAATCGGCTTTGAGCGGCGCCCTGTTGCTGGTGCCATAGTCCATGGACTGAATAAAGAAGTAGGGCTTGGCGTCGTACTTGACTGCCGCGCGCGCTATGGTATTAAGACTTACCAGATGCCCCGATCTCAGATAGTTTATCTTACGAGAGGAGTCGCGTCTTAACGGATACGAATCGCACGATATCGATCTGTTGTATTTGATCTTGCTGACCACCTGCTTGCAGAACTCGTCGACATATTCCTCGAACGTATCGTATCCGGTCTGGGCGCTCGACGCATAAAGCGGGAAAAGATTGGTGTAAAATTCCGCTTCTCCGTCGGGGTATCTTTCCTGAAAGATGTCCAGATCGCCGGCTATCGTGGCAAAGTCTTCTTTGCCCGGCTCGTCCCACACGTTATGACCGGCAAAACATTCGTACTGACTGTAGTCAACCTTATCTTCGGTAAAAGGCAACGACTTGCTGACGCGCTGAGCTATTATCTTCAGCCCCACTTCGTCGGCAAGCTCGAGCGCTTTGGCGTATTCCTCGGTGCCGGGATTACCGTACTTGCTTTCCAGATACAGGTGCGTGAAACCGCACTCCTTAGCCCACTGAAACTGTTCCGGCGTATGCCGCGGCGCCCAGTAGCCCGAAATCATCATAACTCTTTCCCCGACGTACTGCTCGTAATCGGGTTCTCCCTGAAACCGCAAACTTCCCTCCTTCGATTGGTCGCCGTTCGCACAGCCGGTAAACGCAAGCGCCAGCAACGTAATCAACGCAAATATTTTAATCTTCATCATTGCCCTTTTTGTTTCTCCCTTTGTTATTCGCGATAACAGTATAACACAACGGTTTTAATGATTTCTTGCTTTTTTATGCCAAATATAGCTTAAAATTTGCTTATTTTTGATATTTTTATCAAAAACCTCTTGCTTTTCCGCTTAAAAACCCGTATAATTCAATTATGACAAAACCGGCCTATGTAACAAAAAACAAGCAGTACATGTCCGCGATTTTCTGGGATACTCCCTCGCACCGACACGCCTTTTACGAAATTATTCTTATCTGCGAAGGCGAAGCCGTGCATACCGTGAACGGCTCTGCTTACCGCTTAAAAGCCGGCAACATTATGCTCATGCGCCCAGACGACGTGCATGAGTACAAGATCGCCGACGTGCACAATTACCTGCAGTACGACCTGTATGCCACCGATATGGATTTTACGGGTACTTATCGGATGCTTACCGGCGAGGACGGCCACGCCCCGCTCAGCAGTCAGCCCATCGTGATCTCGCTCGAACAGTCAATGACAGAAGCGCTACGCGACAGATTCAAATACCTCGACTACCTCACGTGTCAAACGGACGCCGGGCGCGCGCGGCCGATATACCTCTCGCTTCTCGCTTTTATTCAGGGATTGTTTATAGCCGAACAGACCGACCGCAACCGTAATATTCCCGACTGGTACCGCACAATAGTGCTGGGCATTACCCGTCCCGAAGTCATTGCAGGCACCGTAGAACAACTGGCACGGTTGACCAATTTTTCGCACGGCTATCTCTGTAAGCTATTCAAAGCGTATACCGGAGAAAGGCTTATCGATTACTTTACCAAGTGCAAAATAGACTACGCTCTTCGTCTGTTAAATAACAAGGATCTTAATATATTGGAAATATCCAACATCTGCGGTTACGATTCGCTCAGCCATTTTACACGCACGTTTAAACGGTACTGCAATCTTCCGCCACACGAATACCGCAAAAAGGTGCTTAACCTTTGACCGCGGCCTTTACGCATTGAAAACGAAATGAAAAACCCGCGCCGGAATATACCGCCGCGGGTTTTTCAAAATCAGCCGGTCATAAGTCGCGGCCGATGCTGTATGTCACACCAAATCGTAATACCAGATAATGGTTTTGGCTTCGTTCTCGGCTTTTACCGAAAATTCCACCTGCTCATTTTGAGAAACAATATACTCGAAAAATTCGGGCGTCAGCGTTACGGTATTGTTTTCCAGCTTGCCGTAAAGCGTCGTTCCGTCCTCGGCGTATATAGCGTCGGCGCCGATATGCTCGGCTCCGTAGCTTATGCTGTAAGTAAAAGTTCCGGTGTTGCGTCCGGTGAATATGCCGAACGTTAAGCCTTCGGCCATAACCTGCGCTTTATCGAGCACTGCAAGCCGCGTGCCGTAAGCAGTTTCGCCCGACGAGGACGAGCTTTCGGTTCTTTCGGCCTCGAATTTTCTCAGCAGCATTTTACTTGACAGCTCGGGGACGGGGAGCACTTCTACGCCGTCGGGAAAACCGAACGTTACGTCTTCCGGCGCGGTTTGGGGATAAGAAACCGCCACGTCGCATTTCAGCCGCAAGTAACTTTCTTCGCCTTCCTCGCCCATGCCGGTCATTCTGAGCAGAACTTCGCCGTCGATACCGGTCAGCAGCCCTTGCGCGTCAAAACCGATCGTTGCAGTCGCTTTTACCGTCTTGAATTCAATCTGCGATATTACTTCGTATCCGAAAAGATCCAATTTAGTTGTCAGATTATTTAAAGCCTCTTTCACTGTTAACGCTTCGCCTTCCGAGGGGAACAGGAAATCGAGCAATTTGTCGCCAATGTCCCGTAATGTCGGCTGAGCTTCCGCTTCGTCCGTTCCGGTATTGGCAGACGGGCTCTCAATAACCATACTTACCACGTCGTCCACTTTCTGTTCGCCCACGCAGGCAAGCACATACTCGTAAAAGCTCTGCCCTTCCTCAGGCTGCACGATATATTTCGAAACGTCCTGCTCTTCCTTGCCGTAGTTAAGCAGAATGTTCTTTACCAAATCGCCCATCTTCTCGTTGGAAATACCTGCCGTGACCTCGATAACGTCGAATATCTTACCGACTGTCAAATCGAGGCCGAGCACCGTCGCCATAAATCCGTCCAGCCTTTCAGCAAATTCGGCCACGGTCAAGCCTGCCGTAAACAGCTTTTCGATCTCGGCGGTAAGAGAGGCCTGATCGAGCTCGGAAATATTCATTAATACGTCCGCTATGCTTTCGTCGGCATTGGTCTTAATCCAGTTTATAATGAAATTGGCTGCTGAGGTAAGATCGACCTCAGCTTTGATGCTCGTATCCGATTCGGTCTTCTCCACTTGGGAAAAATGAGTCAGGACGCCGCTCAAAAGTCGTATAGCCTGCTCTTTCGTAAAGTTCGCTTCGTTAAGCGCGTCCTCTACGCCTGAGCCGTCCTTATCCATCTTTTTAATTACGGCGCCGATACCCGCTCCGGGCAGCGCTCTTATGTACTCCGACAAGTCGCCGATATACTCGTTTTCGTACTCGGTCTTGCTTACCGTTCCACCC
>CASFJH010000003.1 GCA_949294845.1 uncultured Bacillota bacterium
GGTGTTTGCTAAAACCTCAAAAGCTGCGGCGCGCCTTGCCGAGCAGATGAAAGAAGGCGCTTTCGAGAAGAAATATCTCGCGGTCACGGTGGGAGTTCCGCGCGACCGCGCCGGCAGACTGGAAAACTGGCTGGTAAAGGATACCGCCGCCAATACCGTGCGTATAGCTCCTGCAAAGATAAACGCGGAAGCGCGTCTGGCGGTGCTCGACTACAAGGTGCTCGAAAGTATTCCGCCGGTGTGTCTGGTGGACGTAAAGCTGGTTACCGGCCGTTCGCATCAGGCGCGGGTACAGCTGGCGGGACTGGGTACGCCTATTTTCGGCGACGTAAGATACGGCGGCGCCATAGCCAAGGGCCACAACCTTGCACTTTGGGCATACGAGCTGCGGTTCAAGCACCCCACTACGGAAAAAGCGATGGTTTTCAAGGTGTTTCCGCCGACCGAAAAAGAACCGTGGAAAAGGTTCCCCATTGACAAATATATAAACGTATCGCGGCCGGAAAGCAGATATTGAATCGGGCGAAGTACAGGCCGCCGCAAACTGTAACGAATTCAGTTCCCGCACAGCGGGATCGAAGATAAAAAGGAGAAAGATATGATAATTTACCCCGCTATCGAAAGTCTGCTGTATTACGCGCAGGCGCATCTGTTACTTGACGACCTGGACGTGGTTTACGTCCGCAACCGCTTGCTCGACGAGCTCAAGCTGACGGATTACGAGGAGTACGAAGTCGATTACGAAGCTATCGACGCCATGACCGCTCCCGACGACGTGCTCAATCCGATAGTTAACTATGCCGTTGAAAACGGTATCGTTACCGAGGATATGCGCGAATATTTCGGCGATAAGGTTATGAGCATCGTCATGATGAAGCCGTCGGAAGTGGTAGATATGTTCGAGTCGCTGAAAGCCAACAGCCCGAAGAAAGCGTTTGACTGGCTGTACGATTACTCTGTAAAGAGCGATTACGTCAAGTCCAGCAAGATTGCTCTCAACAAGCATTGGGAAGCCAAGGGTACCAAAGGCAAGCTGGAGATCACGATAAATCTGTCCAAGCCAGAAAAGGACAACAAGGCGATAGCCAAAGCGCTGCAGACCAAGGCCGGCGGATATCCCAAGTGCAATATCTGCCGCGAGAACATCGGATATGCCGGACACGGCACCTACCGCGCCACGCTCCGCTACGTTCCGCTCGAGCTGAACGGCGAGGAATGGTTCTGGCAGTTCTCGCCGTATGCGTACTTTAATCAGCACGGCATAGCGATCAACTCTCAGCATACCCCCATGGTGGTAAATACCGATACGCTGCGCAAGCTGTTCGATTTTATTGAAGAAGCGCCCGATTACTTTATCGGCTGCAACGCCGCGCTTCCGCGTGTGGGCGGCAGCATACTCACCCACGATCACTTCCAGGGCGGCGGAAAGACGCTTCCCATGCACAAGGCGCCTGTCAGAATAGAGCTGCGCAACGACGAGTATCCCTACGTCGAAGCGGGAGTCGCCGACTGGTACAACAACTGTATAAGGCTGGTCAGCGATAATCGGGAAGTGCTCACCGAATGTGCCGGAAAGCTTATCGACGCATGGGCTGTTTACGACGACGAGAGCGTCGGGCTGCTGTCCAGAACGACCGAGCAGCATTCGACCGTAACGCCCATAGTTAGAAAGACGGACGGCAAGTACTGCCTGGAAATCATTCTGCGCAACAACCGCGTTTCCGACGAGTATCCTGACGGAATATTCCATGCTCACCCCGAGTATCACAACATCAAGAAAGAGGCTATAGGACTGATAGAGGCGATGGGACTGTTCATCCTTCCCGCGCGCCTTGACAGACAGCTTGGCGAAGTAAAGAAGTATCTGACCAAAGAGGTCAAATACAACGCCGCGGCGCTTTCCGACGACATGAAAGTGCATAAGGACATGATAGAGCGTCTGCTTAAAGAGGTGGGCTCGTCCAAAGTGTCCGAGTTGGAAGCCGGACTCATTGTGCGCGACGAGGTCAGCCGAGTATGCGAGCAGATACTGATCAATACGGCCATATTCAAACCCGGTCAGGACGCTCAGTTCATGAAGTTCCTCAATACCGCTGGCTTCCGCGAGCACAAGATCTGAGCGGAAAAAGTAAAATCTATAAGACACTGATAAAAGTAAAATATAAGAAAAGCGCGGCTGACAACAGCCGCGTTTTTTGATGTGCGGGCGTGCGCATAACGAAAAAACAAAGAAAAACGGCATAAAAAGGGCAAAAAAGGCGTTTTAAAGTGTTGATTTTTACAAAAGGGGTTGCGTAAAAGTTATTAGTGTGATATAATTACATATACTACCTGTTTGCCCCCTTACGGCGAGGAGGAAAAATGAAGAACAAATTTTTTAAGCTGGCGGGATTACTGCTGTGTACCGTAATGGCGTTTTCTTTTGCCGCGTGCGGCAATAAGACAAACGAAAATACCGACGGTCCCGAAAACCCCGATAACGGCACCGAAGAGCCGCTTTTTTCCGACAGGGTTGTAGAGATAAACAAAGTGATATCCGACGGCATAAACGCCATGCTCGAGCAGCCGTACTTTACGTTTGATATAGCTACGTCTTTTGCCGAAGATTCGTCCGAAGGCGCGGTGCCTGACAGCACAGATATGACTCTTAACGTAAAGAAAACCGATAAAGGATACGATATGGTGGGCAGCTCCGTCAGCAGCTATTATGCGCAAAACGACATGGCGCCCGGGCTTGTATCCGAA
>CASFJH010000004.1 GCA_949294845.1 uncultured Bacillota bacterium
GTGGTCTCGTATTTGTTATAGTCAGTCTGCCTTATATCGGTTATCCGCACCGAAGCGTCCGAATCGGTTATAGCCGGCAGACTGTAAAGCGTTTCACGCGCCGCATGGAACCGCGCGCCGTCGGTAGCAACTTTAGTGCCCGAGTATATGTCGTTACGCAGTATGCTTATCAGCGCCGAGGCGTCCGCGCCTGACTGCGCGTAGCTCTGCTTAAGCGCATATAGTATCTCGTACTCCTCCAGCCCGTCGCGTATAGCTTCCAGCCTGAGCGAACCGATGGGGCCGTCGATGCCGTACTTTTTGCCGGGATAGAAAAGGTATCCGTCGCCGTTGACCTGCGCAAACCGTGAGGCGTTGCCCTCGTAAAAATCCTCGATATTGACATACTTCGAGCCGTCGTATTCGGCATAAACGTTTGTCGCCCAGAACAGCACGCCTTTGACGTCGTATTCGGCCTGCATCCAGCTCATCGCGCGTGCGCTGAGCAGCGTGTCCTCGGTGTGATAAGTGGGATAAGGCGCGCGCGGCGATATGCAGGTATACCACCATCTCTCGTAATCGCCGGCATACAGCGCTCTGTCCGCTTCACTGTCGCAGTAATCGACCTGCGGACACCAAACGTCCACATAATCGGCGTACTTTTCCTCGTATTTCCCGGTAATCGCTCCCACAAGATGAATGAGCGAATCGCAAAGGCTGTCGCGCAGCTGCTCGTCGATCGAGGCGTCCGAAGCGACCTCCTCCGCCATCTCGTTTTTGGTCTGTTTGAACAGGGTTGTCATTACTTTGGTTCTTTCAAAACCGTTGTTCTGCTGCGGTTCGTCCACGAGATGGCAGCCCAGTTTCCGGATATAGTCGGTTCCGTCGCGCACGCTTGCTTCGACAAATTTGCGCAGAATCTTTTTCATCGTCTCCGTATTGAATGCGGTCACGCCGTCTACTGTCGCGCTCTCAAACGGCAGAGAAACATTGGTGCACTTGGGGTTTTTCATAAACTGAACTGCCTTTTCGACGTAGTAATTTATCCCCTCGTCGTCAAAGCTTCTCTCCATGACCACGCTCGCGGGAGAAATGCGGTATTCCAGTCCGGCGTTTATGTATTTTTCAAGCATCGCCTGCGTGGAATCGAGTTCGCCCAGTCGGTATTGCCACTCGCTTATAAACAGCGAACGCGAATGGGTTTCCTCCGATATTGTGAAATCCTTGACTTCAAGCTTTACCGGAATCTGTTTGGACTCGCCGTCGTAACGGAGCGTAAACGTGCCTTCGTACACTCCGGCAGCCTGTTCCGTATCCACGTTAAACCGGATATATATGCCCTGATTTTCGCCCTTCTTTACCTTGTTTTCGCCCGCTTTAACTATTGCGTCCATCGGCACGAGCGCGTCCGGATACCAGCCTACGGAAGCTTTTGTCGCGGTATCGTAAACTTTCGTGACGTGCACATATTTCTCGTAAAACACCTCGATATTCGACTTGCTGAAAACTTCCGAGCCGCTTTTAAGATCCGCGACTTCAAACGTCACGCTCTCCAGATCCTTTTCCGGCGACAGAATGATCTGACTTCCCTCGTACTCTCCTTTAGCTGCGAATACGTTTATTTCGGGCGCGAATTTAACGTTTTCGTATCCCGAACTCACGTCCCTCATTATCTTTTCCGTGGCATATGTCGACCATACGTCTACCGATCCCGCAGCCGACGCGGAGCTTGGCTGCCCGCGGCGAGAGTTAACGGCTATGCCCGCTCCCGTACCGGCGGCCAACGCGACGCAAGCGGCCAGCGCGGCGCATTTCAAGACAAATTTTTTTCTCATCGATTACTCCCTCCTTTAACCTTAAAGCCCGCTTTCACTTAAGACCGGCTTTGCTCAACGCAACTTCCCATTTGCTTTCAGTCCAATCCTCCAGCGTTTTATCGTAAATTTCCTGAGCCGTCATGTTCTTTTCCGCCGACGCGAGAAGCTGCCAATAGTTGCTTGTCGTAAATTCTCTTACTCCGCCGTAACGCGAAAGCGGCGAATTTTCGCCGTACTTCAACGTGTTTACGGTAAGCGAAGAGTCGTTGAAATACGCCAGTCTGTCCTGCTGAAGCGGCGACAGCTGCGCCCACGTTTCGGGCGACTTGTTCATGATGTCGTATTTGAAAGGCAGGCTAGCTCCGTTAGTCGCTTTTATGTAAATCTCATTGCCTTTATCCGACGCCATAAAGAGCAGAAAATCTTTTGCTATAGCGGCCTCTTTTGCGTAAACCGGTATTATCGCCTGATGCCCGGGGCCTATCGAATGAACTACTTCGCGGGCGGCTTTGACATATTCGAAATCCCTTTCGTTGACGCCGTCGTAAGAGTCTTTGCCTTCATCAATCGCTTTGATCAGCTGGGAAAGCATTTCGTTGCTCATCCTGTTGCCCGATCCGTCTCTGTATGTAAGTTTATTGACTATGGCGCTGACAATGGGAGTGCGCATCTGTTTGATTGTATACGCCCAACCGTTTTGTTCGATAATATCCGCTCTCATCGAAGACATTTCCATATCGAACCAGTCTCCGCAGACATAAAACAGCCCGTTGCCGTTAAGAAATCTCGTCTGAACCGTCATATAATCCTGATCGTAGCCGGTAGCCGTTATGTATCCGGTATTGTAATCGAGCAGTTCTTCAAACAGTTTAAGCGATTCGAGCCGTCCTTTTTGCTCGAATATTTTGCTGCTCAGTATACTTTCGTTGCCGTCTTTGACTATGCCGTTCCAGAAGTTGTTGTACTCGTCCACGCCTTCGTACTGCGCCCACCATACAGGAAAGATATACGACCAGTATCCCAGTCCTTTGTAATGGATAAACGAATAGCCTTTATCGTATTTGCCGTTATCCTTGTCTTTGTTGGCAAGCGCTTCTTTGCATATGTCTATCAGGTCGTCGGTCGTCCTGGGAATCTCGTCCGTAAGCGTCGCAAGCAGCTCCGCGTTATACAAAATGCCGTTCATGCCCCCCGCCCAGGGTGCAACGAAATACCGGTTTTTATCCGACGTATCGTCAATATCGACATATTTATTGGTTTCGTTATAACTTTCAAAGCATTTCTCTTCGTAAGT
The DNA here is from genome assembly GCA_949294845.1 of uncultured Bacillota bacterium. Lineage (GTDB taxonomy): Bacteria > Bacillota > Clostridia > Christensenellales > Pumilibacteraceae > HGM11386. Next base: position 3,091 of record CASFJH010000004.1, read on the forward strand.
TAGCGATTCGCCGGGGATCACCTGTCCGTAAACGTCGTCGGTAAGTTCTGCCAGATATTCGGAATTGATATATTTCTGATCCAGCGACGTAGTAAACATTATGTCATACTGATTGCCTTTCTCTCCGCTGTTAAGCTTGGATGCGGCTTCCGACTCCATGTCGTTGGAAAAGAACGAATAAGTTACCTCCGGATACTTCTCAAGCACCCAATCCTCATTGACAAAAGCCTCGAGCATATCCCGACACCACTGCACATCATAGCCGGCGTTAAGGCAGTAAACGTCAATGCAGTTACGTCCGGTATCCTTTATCATTTTACACCCGGTTGCGCAGGCGAATGCAAACACAAATGAGAATATCATCACGGCAATTTTCTTCACGCTTCTCATAATTGTCGACCTCCCTCAATAAAATTATTTCAATACGGTTTCGCAACGTCCTCTATGAAACAGGAAGCATAACCGCGCTTTTTGAGATATTCGCAGCACGCGAGCACGATTTCGCCGAATTTTTCGATATACGCGGCGTACTTTTTGTAAAAATACTGTTCGTGTATCATAAGCTCGACAAACCCGGCGCGCGTCGGAACGGCCAGCACTTTTTCTAATTCCGCCAGATTTCCCTCCACCGTCTTATCCAGATTCATAACCCTGTCTATGCGCAGGTAAGTTATATCCAGCTCGGTATCGCGCCAGAAATCGCGGCCGCCTATATGAGTTATAAGCTCTTTGGGATAATGATACGCTACCATCGGGTTGCCTTCGGAATCGAACTCGAAATACCCCGCCGCGTTTTTGTAGCCCAGATTCCTTATCGCGCGCATCGCCGTCTCGTTGGACGCGCCGAAGTGTACGGTCGTTGTACAGGCAAGCGTCTTTTCCCCCGCAAACCGCACTATCTGATCGTTGACGGCTTTTGCGTCGTTATACATCTCTTCATACGTCGCGTTTTTATAAGGCCACATGGGATGCTCACGTAGGGAATGAAAGGAAAGCCGCAGCCAGTCGCTGTTCGCCTCCCACTCTTTTTTATACCTGTCTGTCATCATTGAGAGGTCGAACGGCTGTTCTCCTTCCCAAAGAGAACCGTCGCCCGAGCGGTAAAACAGATTTAGGTGGACGCAAGCGCCGGTTTCGTCATGAACGCGCTTGTACATATTGAGATACGGATCGTCGAAAAGCGAGCCGTATCTGTCTGCGTTATCAGTCAGGTTTTTGAGAAAACGGATGTTATCGTCGGACGAAACCCTGAACTTTTTCTCCGGAGAAGTCAGCCTGAATACCGCTATGCTTGCGCTGTCGCCCGTTTTCCTGTTTTCCGCGGTCAACGACGTGCGGTAACCCGTTATCTCCTCTTCCGATTCAAACCTGTCGCCTTTAAAAACCGCTTTCTTTCCGTTTATGTATATATCGCCGTCCGGCGGAGCGGCCACCGACACGGTAACCTTAATCGCCGCACCGGCGGTTTTACCGTCAGCGGCGTTAAGACAGTCCCCGTTCACGGGAAAAATGAAGCGTATCGGTTCTGAAGCATTAAAATAATCTTTCATGGTTTAAACCTCTTTATGCAATGTGCATTTCGTGTTTGCGGTCTTAAACGTTAATCGCTTCCCGCTTAACTCCGTCCTTATCGGCTGACCTTATCGTTATCGCACCGTCGGCGGAAAAGCTTATGAGCGAGCAGGTCAGCCCGCCGTCGGCGGCAACGCCCGCGCCGCTAAGCACCGGATAATTATGTTTCCGAAGATCGCGGTCGGATGGAGGATCGAATGCCGTATAATGGATATGTCCGCAAACCATCAGACGGGGATTGATAATGTTGAGTTCCCTCGCCCAGACGTCGTATAAATCAGCCTCTATATCAAAAATATCGTGCATACTCCTTGAAAGCATAAAGCTTATGTGGCAGAACGCGATATCGAATTTTTTGCCGGACCTTCCGACTTTTCTGATGAATCCTGTTTCCTTCAGTCTGTATTTATGAAAAACGTTGCCGCCGCCGTAGATATAAAAGTCGTCAATCTTATCTTCCCCGCAATCGAGGACAAGCCCTTCCAGTCCGCGATAGGAAAAAACAAAGTAGCCTTTGTCGCCGTCCGCTCCGACATATCTCATAAATTCCTGCGCGTATCCCCCGCGGGTGTCATGATTCCCTCTGCAGAATATTACAGGTATTTCGCCTTTTGTAATTTCCGAAATAAACCGGCAAAAGGCCAGCGCGTCGCCTTTGTTCTCTATCTCGCCCATATCGCCGCCGAACGCCAACGCCGAAATTCCCGCAGTTCTCTCAACCTCCTTAACGATGCTTGCCGCCTGCGAAAAATCTCCGTGAATATCTGCGATATAACATATATTTGCAGGTTTTTCCGCCGCGCGCAGAACGAAACGTTTGCTTTCCTCATCGCCGAAAAGGGTATCATACGCCTGTTTGCGGATAAATTTTCTGAATACGACCGTATAAGCTCCCGCCGCGTCCAGCCGTCTTTGCGGCACGGTAAACGAATGTATTTCGGAAACGTTCATTATCCCGCCCTTCTGGTCGTCGGTACGTCCGCCGGCCAGCAGCGAGCAAATAAACGGTTCTTCGGCTGCAACCGTTATGCGGTAACAGTTCTTAACCAGATAAACGCAGACAAAAATCTCCATAATGTCAGCCTCCCGATGTCAGACGAATTTCTGTTGTGCCGCGCGCTGCTCGTGCGATTTGATATCGGGAAAAGCGGTCACATCCAATCGCGGCCTGAATTTCCATTTTCCGCGGGTAAAGTCGGGGATTGCCTGCGGGGCGCCGCCTTCGCTTATCGACTTTTCGGTAAGAGCGGTCACGCACATCCATGTAGCCGCGTCGTATACGTCTATCGGAAAATCCTCCCCGCGTCTGATCGCCTTGAAAAACGCCTTGAACATCAGGTAATCCATTCCGCCGTGTCCCAGCGTCTTCTCCTTTTCGCTTATGTCCTTCCATTCGCGCACCTGAAATTCAGAAAATTCCTCAGCGTTGTCGATGTATTTTTTTATTGTCTTTTCCGGCTCGAAAAATTCGTGGCTGTCATTCAGACCGTCCAGAAAAACCATATTGGCTTCCTGATTGCACAGTCCTTTCGTGCCGCGCACGGTAAATTCGCGCGAGTAATATTTCGGCAAAGTCGTATCAAGCGTCAGCGTTATGGTTTCCCCGTTTTCGCACGTTATACCGGTACTCACTATGTCTCCCTGCTTGAAGCTTTTACCGATAAGCGACTTATCGGGATTTTTGTCGCTTCTCGCAAACGTATCGAGTCCGGCGGCCTTGCTGGATATGGAAACCAGACTAACGAGCCGGTTTCCGCGGTTTATATCCAGAAGCTTGGCTATGGGCCCGAGGTCGTGCGTGGGATAGTTGTCGCAATTGCGGTTCAGATAGTTGTTGAGACGGTAATGTCTGTTAACTATGCCGCCAAGCACTTCGTCACGCAGATCGTGACTGTACGCGCCGTGACAATGTACAATTTCGCCCAGCAGACCGTTGCGGCAGAGAGATGTGGCCAGCAGTTCAAATCTGTCCCAGCAGCAGTTTTCCATCATCATGATGGCGGTACCCGTTCGCTCGTAGGCGTCGACCAGTCTCCAGCAGTCTGCAATCGAATATGCTCCGCCCACCTCGAGCGCGACTATTTTGCCTTTCTCCATACATTCAACGGCTATGTCGGCATGCGCTTCCCATGAGGTGCTTATCAATACCGCGTCAACATTATCGTCCGAAACCAGATCGCGATAGTCCGAAAAGACGTGCGGCGTTTTCCCCGTTCTTTTAATTATACGATCTCTGTTGTATGCCACACGATCGTCATACACATCGCACAACGCGGTAATTTCGGCTTCGTCGCAGGCAAGGATGGTGTTTAAAAGCACGGCGCCCCTTTGTCCCAGTCCGACAATACCGACGTTTATCTTTTCCTCCGAAAAATTTTTGTTTTCAGCCATTTTGCGAGCGTTCCTTTCGTGTCCGGCGCTGTATTTCTACCGCAATTATACCATTTCGGTTAAACGTTTTCAATTGTTATATTTACTATAACATTGTACTTTTTTACCTTTTTTATCAAATACCGCAAATATCCGAAACGCTCTTAATCAGTCAAAAATCAACCGTGTAGCCGGCTTTTCGTATAAAATTTTCTCTTTATAAAGAGCGAGTCTGCAAAAAATCAGCGTAATTCAATAAAATAAGAACGATTTGCGCAAAAAAATAACAGCTTTGCAATCTTCAGATTATCAAAGCCGCGCAGCATGCATCGGTTTGATGCTGTAAAATTTTATTAAATTATCCCTTACCCGTTCCTGTAGACCGACGGAGTCTCGCCGAACTGCTTTTTGAACGACCGGAAGAAGTATTCGTATTCCTTGAATCCGGACATCACCGATATTTTTTTAAGCGAATAGTCGGTGCTTTTAAGTAATGATGCGGCATATTCCAGCCTCATCTTTTTTATATACGACACAACCGACATGTTTTCATGGCTCTTGAAGATCCGGCACAGGTGCGAGTGCGAAATAAATTTGTTTTTACACAGGTTTTCTATTGAAAAATCCGAATCGAGATATTTTATCCTTATGTAAGACTTAACGTCTTCTATAAAATCGCTTTGAGTACGTTTCTTTGATGAATGATTTTTTTCGCTTATCGAATCCATTATCAGCCAGAATACCGACAGCGCGTAGGGATAAGACGTTTGCTCCTGACTGAAAGTCGAAAACAGCATGGAAGCGATCAGCTGCGCGCCGGAAGCGTGAGCTACCGGATTAGAACGGGAAAGTTTTGTACCCGCTATGTACTGCTCTGCAAAATCTCCCCGAAACTCGAAAAAGACGTATTCCCAAGGGTCTTCGGTCTTGGGAAAATATGCAAAAGTACATTTGTCGTCTATATAGAACACGTCGTTTTGTTCTACATCGTATTTTTTATTGCCGAGTATAAGCGTGCCTTTTCCTGCAAGCACAAAATGCAGCGTATGGTACTCCTGCCTCCTGAGCACGGTCAGCGCCGGCACGCGCCGAAGGTTGTGATATCCTATCACATGCACATAGAACTCTTTCTCTGACTTTACCGAAAAAAACCGGAAGTCCTCTGATTGTTCTATAAAATCTTTTCTGGTTTCCATAGCAAAATTATATAGCGGCGGCAATATTTTGTCAACAGAAAGTCATAATCTCCGTCCGGCTGAAAAATAAACCAAAAGCGCCGGCATAAGTGCGCGTTACAATCAGTTCGCACGTTGTGCTGTCACACTTTTTTACTTCGCTCCATTGCGAATATTTCTTTCTTATATTTCATAAAATAATCAACCGCATTCATTGTGTGCCTTATATCATACGCTGATACAAGATCAAAACACCTGTGTATTCTGTCATAAATAGCGCATAAATTATTACAAGACGCTGAAAACGTATCCAAAAGCGACTGAAGCTCACTGATATTCAATGTTTCTATTCTGCCATCTCCTACATAATATTTTTTATCGAAGTGAGCAAAAATCTTATCCCTGTCATTTTTCAATTCTGCTATCAATTCCTGTATCGTGGAAATATCTTCTTTATGTTTATGATTTGTCCTACCTTGTTCCATTGTAACATATTTTTTGTATAAAGAAAAGTCGGCTTCTTCTGTTTCCGGAAAATGCCGACTTCTTTGATGGAGCTTCCGGGCGGATTCGAACCGCCGACCTAGTGATTACGAATCACTCGCTCTACCGACTGAGCCACGGAAGCATTCTTTTTTCAAGACGTTTATTATTATAACATACGAACGGCTGCCTTGGCAATCGTTTAAAGGCAGTTTGAAAAATATTTTTCTTTGTTCCGCCGGTACCGGAGCATACGGCTATTGCCGGATATACAAATAATAAAAACGGCGCGACTATGATTGACAGACCGCGCCTTTATGCGTTATACTGTAACTGTCCATTTAAGGACAAAATACACACGATATAAAGGAGACGGCCATGAAATACGTTTGCGACGTTTGCGGCTGGGAGTACGACGAGGAAGCCGGCTGCCCCGAACAGGGCATAGAACCCGGAACGAAGTGGGAGGATATTACCGAGGATTTCGCCTGCCCGCTGTGCGGAGTGGGAAAAGATCAGTTCTCTGCCGAATAAGCGGCAGAACAAAGACTTCGGCTCGGCCCGACAAAAAAGCTTCCGTCAGCGGACGGAAGCTTTTTTATTGCCGCTCGGTCAGGCGTTTACAGATCCAGCCAGCCTGCCTTGGGAACGAGGTGGAACGCGTCCGCCAGTTCCTTGAGCTGTTTATCCGAAATGGTATTGATTATGGGCGTGCCGAGAACGGAAATATAGACCTGCGCGGCCTTTTCGACCGTCTCTATCAGTCCGAACGCCTCGTCAAGCGAAGTGCCGGCTCCGAAAATTCCGTGGTTGGCCCACACGACAAGCCTGAACTCGCGCATCTTATCCGCGGTCACGCGGCCTATTTCGTTGGTGCCGCAGACCATCCAGGGCAAAACGCCGATACCGTCGGGGAAAACGACCATGCATTCGGTAGCCATACGCCAGAGCGTGCGGGTAAATTCGCGCTCGTCAAGCGAGTGAACGTAAGTCATTGCCACGGTATTAGTCGCATGGCAGTGCATGATGACGCGGTGCGCGGGATCCTTTGCAAGTCTCTCCGCGTGGCTCATAAGGTGCGCGGCAAACTCGCTCGTAGGGCGTCCGCCACCCGCATAGCCCCAGAGAATCTCCGCCTTGCCGCCGTCAAGTATGCGGACGATTCCGGTATTGGTCTCGGGGTCGAGCTCGACGTTTTTGAAATATCTGCCCGTGCCGGTGATAAGAAACAGTTTGCCGACAAGCGTAGGCGCTTCGAATCCGGCGTCGATAATTCTGCCGGACGCCGACAGATCGAGGTACTCGCCCACTTCCTTTTCGTCGAGCATATAGCTTATGTTGCCGCCGTTGCGCTCGTCCCAGCCGAGACGGTACATATTCGAACAAGTGCGCGTGAACTCGCGCAGAAATCCGGCTTCGAGAATATTTTTTTTCATATTATTGTCTCTCCTTGAGGATATTTTTTTCGTATTCCTTTATTTCCTCGAACCAATCGGCGCCGCGGACTTTCTGCGAGGCGAGGTATTGCTCCCACACTTCGTCGAAGGGCATACTTTTCAGTTCTTCGGACAGGTACATGAGCTCGGTAAATCTTCCCTCGTCCTGAAGCTGTTTCATCTTTGCGTGAGGCTTGAGCAGAGCGCTGAGCAGCGCTTTCTGCATATTTCTCGAGCCGATAACCCAAGCGGCAACCCTGTTGATGCTGGCGTCGAAATAATCCAGTCCTATAAGCACGCGGTCGCAAGCGTCGTTTCTGACTATCTCGTCGGCAATATCCCGAATCTCGTCGTCGTAAAGCACTACATGATCGCTGTCCCAGCGCACATGATGCGTAACGTGCAAAGCGACGTTGTCAAAAAACGCAAGCAGACTGGGAATCTTGTCCGCAGTCGATTCCGTGGGATGAAAATGTCCGTTGTCGAGCATGGCATTTATTCCGCGGGTGGCGGCGTAGCTTAAGTAAAACTCCGACGAACCCACGGTGCAGCTTTCCAGCCCGATGCCGAAAACCTTGCTCTCTACCGCGTCGACGATATATTTCTTGTCGTATTTGACCGAGAAGATCTCGTCGAGGCTTTCCTTAAGGCGCAGGCGCGGAGTGAGGCGGTCGGCCGGATTGTTTTTGAATCCGTCGGGAATCCAGATGTTGTTAAGGCAGGGGCTGCCCTGCTTTTTGCCTATGTACGCCGCAATAGCGCGGCAGGCCTTTACATGATCGACCCAGAAACGGCGGATTTTAGCGTCGGGGTGCGACAGAGTAAGCCCGTCTGCAAGCGGATGGGAAAACAGCGTGGGATTGAAGTCGAGCATTATGCCGCGCTTGCCCGCCCAGTCAAGCCATGCATCAAAATGCTCCGGTTTGAGCTGATCTCGCTCAACCGGTTTTTCGGTAACGGCGTAAATGGCGTGAAGAGCGAGCCTCTTCTTGCCGGGGATAAGCGAGAAGGCTTTGTCAAGGTCGGCGGTAAGCTGAGCGAATCCTCTTGCCTTTCCGGGATAGTTGCCCGTCGCCTGTATTCCGCCGGTAAGCTCGCCGCTGTCCATAAAGCCGGCGATGTCGTCGCCCTGCCAGCAATGCATCGAAACGGGTATGCCGGCAAGTTTTCCGATCGCCGCGTCGACGTCGACGCCTAAGGCTGCATATTTTTCTGTTGCGCTCATATTTTATCTCCTATAAAGAATTTTTAATAAGTTGCGTAAACTCTTCTTCCGTCAGCTCGCCCGAAAGGATAAGCTGCTTGCCAAGATTGCCGGCCGCGGTGGCTTCGGGATGTCCTGTTACCACGCGCCTGCCCGAAAACTTTTCGGTAAGCGAGTTGAGATAAACGTTTTTACTGCCTCCGCCCACTATATAAATAGTATCGGTACTGGCGGAAAGCAATTCGTCAAGACCGTCGGCGGCGCGGGCGTATTCGTGAGCCAGACTGGAGAATATGCAATGCGCAGTCTCTGCCGGAGAGCCGGGCACAGGCGCGCCTGCCGCCTTACATTCCGCCGCTATCTCGTCGGAAATGCGTTCGGGTGCGAGAAAGCGCTCCGCATTTACGTCAAGCGCCCAGTCGTAAACGGCGGCGCCGGCAGCCATATCCGCAAGAGCGGCAAAAGAGTATTTGTCGTTAAGTTCGCGGCGATAACACTGTATAAGCCACAGCCCCATAATATTCTTAAGCAGCCTTATGTTGCCGTTTGCCGCGCCCTCGTTGGTATAATTGAGCCGGCACGCTTTGTCCGTAAGCACCGGCTGAGCGATCTCCCGCCCCATAAGCGACCATGTGCCGCTGGATATGTATATCGCGTTCTTGTCCGTAACGCTCATAACGGCGGACGCGGTGTCGTGCGTCGCCGGAAGAACGACCGTGCAGTCGAAGCCTGTCTGCGCCTTAACCTCGGCGGTAAATCGTCCCAGAATACCGGGCATGGCCGGCGCCGAAAACAGCTTTGACGGCAGTCCTATGCGGTTTATAAGCCCGTAAGCCCAGTCGCGCGAAGCGGCGTCAAGCAGTCCCGTCGTGGAAGCTTCGGTATACTCCTGCCTCTTTATCCCCGTTAGAAGGTACGACAGATACGAGGGCAGCATGAGCATATCTTCGGCACGGTCTATGCGGCCGGTAAGCATATCGTCGTAAAGCTGGTACACCGTGTTAAAGGGCTGGAACTGTGTGCCGGTGATTTTATACAGTTCGGCATAGCTTATCTTTTTATGAAGCGCGTCGGCGGCCGCGTTTCCGCGTTTGTCCCGATAGCAGTATAACGGTCCTATAAGTTTTCCGTCGCCGTCGAGAAGCGCGTAATCGACGCCCCATGTGTCTATGCCCACGGTATCGGGAATCTTTCCGCACTCGGCGCATTTTTTAAGTCCGGCTATTATTTCGCCGAAAAGCCGTTCGACGTCCCATACGAGCGCTCCGTTCTTTTCGGAAGGACCGTTTGCGAAACGGTAAATCTCCTCTGTAACAAGCCGCCCGTTCTCTACGCTTCCAAGAATGTGCCTTCCGCTGGAAGCTCCTATATCCACAGCCAAAGCGTAATGTTTCATATTCTGATAACCTCCGTGCCCGTAACGGCGCAACCGGCAGGATCGCCGTCGGTAATAAATATATCGGGACTTATGTCCAGTCTGACTTTACCGGCAACGTTTATTTTCGAGTAGTCCGCAAGCAGAATATTTTTCGCCGCGGAGGCCGCCATAGCCTCTTTTACCGCGCAAACCTCGGCGGTGCTTTCGTAAATCCCGTAACCGTCAATGCCCTTGCACGAGAACAAAAACATATCCGCCCTGTAGCGCTGAGCGCATTTTACCGCCTCTATGCCCGTAAGAGTATAGGACAAACCGTTAAGCGCGCCACCGGAACAAATGGCTCTTACCGAATATTTTCCGCATTCGGCGGCGGTCATAAGGCCGTTTGTTATAACGGTCACGTTTTTATCGGTGAGAAACGGTACGACGCGCATAACCGTAGTCGACGAATCGGCAAAAATAACCGCGCCTTCAGATATCATGCCGGACGCGCGCTTTGCCACGGCGCTCTTTTCGGTACGCATCTGCGCGTCACGGTTGATAAAAGGCGCCTCGTCAAGATAGTCGCGCCTTACCGCTCCGCCGTGCGTGCGGATAATGATTCCGCGCTTATCCATCCTCTCCAGATCGCGCCGTATGGTCATCTCGCTGGCGCCGGTAAGCTCGGCCAGAGTCTCTACGCTGGCCTTGCCCTCGCAATCGATTATGCGCAGTATTTCCTTTTCTCTTTCTATTGGAAACATTTTACCCGATAATAAATAAACATCGTTTTTTGTTAGTTTATGTTTGAATATGTTCGTTTATTTTCATTTTACTACTGCAAGTATATAAAGTCAAGCGTTTCTCCGTAAATTTTTACGATTAAAATGTAAGCAAAAAGCGCCGCTGCGTTAGCGGCGCCTCTCAGACGATAACAACCGTAAATCAATGCGTATGCTCTCACCGATTAACGGAGTCTCCCGTCGCTCCTTCCCGACCGAAGCCGTAGCATTCCGGCAAGCGCCGCGCCCTAAACGCCTCGGCAGTGATCGTTTTCGTAAGCCGCGAACTGAACAGGCAAAGTAACCGTGAACAACGGCAAGCATAATACCGTAACTTATAAAGGTAGGTCTGCCGAAGCCATAGCATTCCGGCAAGCGCCGCGCCTTATGTCAGCAGTCGCAGATTGTGCCGGACACCACCTTATACATTTTATATTCTTTCAGGGTATCGGCTATTTCGGCGGAAATATGCGTGCAGGTAACTATTGTCTGCACGTCGACGAGGCTCAGCAGCTGGCGCTGACGCATGGGATCGAGTTCGCTCAGCACGTCGTCAAGCAGCAGAACGGGGCTTTCGCCAGTTTCGGCTTTTGCAAGCCGCAGCTCGGCAAGCTTGAGGCTCAGCGCAGCGGTGCGCTGCTGCCCCTGAGAACCGAAAGTGCGCGCGTCTATGCCGTTGATCTCGATGCGCATATCGTCTCGCTGCGGCCCGATATGGGTAAATCCCATTTTAAGATCGATCTCTCTCGAGGCGGCGAGCTTTTCGGCGAAATTGCTTTCAACCGCCGCGAGATCCTCCCCTTCTATTCCCTCGTATGCCAGTCTCAGTTCCTCCTGGCCGCCTGACAGAAAGCGCTGAACTTCAGCCGCTTCCCGTTCCAGTCTGGATATAAATCCGCGGCGTGTTTTGACTATTTTGGAGCCTTCGCGGCAAAGCTGCATATCCCACACGTCAAGCGCGTCGGGCGAAGCGTGTCCCGACTTTATGAGACGGTTACGCTGGGCTACGATGCGGTTGTATCTGTTGAGGAGATAAAAATAAGTTTTTGAGAGCTGACAGAGCGCTATGTCCATAAACCGCCGACGCTCTCCCGGCGCGTCCTTTACAATGCGCATCTGATCGGGCGAAAACATGACAGTTGCAACCACTCCCATCAGCTCGCCCAGGCGAGAAACTGGCATTCCGTTGACCGATACGGCCTTTCCTGCCGCACGGTCGACGGTAATCTCCACCGTATCGTCGCCGAAACGTTTTTCGGCGCAGGCGAAGACCGTCGCGCGGTCCTGTCCCCACATTATCAGATCCTTGTCTTTGGCGGCGCGGTGGCATTTGCCCAGACTCGCCAGAAGCACTGCGTCCAGAAGGTTGGTCTTCCCCTGAGCGTTGGCGCCTGTAACTATATTCATGCCGGGTGCAAACAACGCCTCTTGCGAGGCGTAGTTGCGAAAATTCTTAAGTTGCAGACTTTTCAGATACATACCGTCATATTATATCATGTTTGCCGGCCGAAGTCCATCGAAATCGCGCCGACGTATTTCGTTGCCGCGGCTTTTATCGATAATCCGTCCTTTTCAACACTTCTGCCGTCGCTGCCCGTTCATGCCTGCCATAAAGCAGTAGGACTAAGGCCGTCCGGTCAAACCATGCCGTCCTGTTAAACCATGCCGCCCGGTCAAACCATGCCGTCCTGTTAAACCATGCCGCCCGGTCAAACCATGCCGTCCTGTTAAACCATGCCACCCCGGCGTTTTGCCGTGACGGTCGGGACGCCGCAGGCGAGTTACCCGGCTGCGGCTTCTGCTTTTTTAAGAATGACCGCCGTGCAAGGAGCGACTTTGCCCTTGAACGGTTTGCCGGTAATAAGATCGACGCAGTCGCCTCCGTCCTCATATGCAAACGGCTGCGCGCCGGCATTAACTATAACGGTGAGCTCGCTGTTCTTGCCCGAGCGTCTGAAAGCGAACACTCCGTCGGAGGCGACGAGGTTGCGGTAAACGCCTTCGGCAAGCGCGTCCTGCTCGGCTGTACGGATACGGCCGAGTTTGCGGTAATGGCGCAGGACTTCCCTGTCGGCCGCGCCCCAAGGATAGCATCTGCGGTTGAACGGATCCTCAAAGCCTTCCATGCCGGCTTCGTCTCCGTAGTAAACGCAGGGTACGCCGGGCAGAGTATACTGCAGTACGGTGGCAAGCTTAAGCTTTCCGATTGCGGCGGAACGGTCTTTAAGCACGGCGTAAGCGCGCTCGTCGCGGCCGGACACGTCGCCGTTGTCGCCTAACGCCGTCAGAACCCGAACGGTATCGTGCGTGCCGAGAATATTCATGAGCTTGTCCAAAGTCTTTTTGGGGTAATTGTTTATTATATGCTCGATTGTATTATTAAGGCGCGCGGCGCTCCCGTCCGAAACGAATCTGAGTATATCCTCTTTAAAAGGATAGTTGGTGACGGAATCGAGCTGGCCGCCCTGCAGATAGCGGCGGCGGACGCCGTAGGCGCTTTTATTGGAAGCGTCCTCCCACACTTCGCCCAGCAGCATAGCGTCGGGGCGGACTTTTCTGACGGCGGCGCAGGCGCGGTCGAGGAACCTGTCGGGCAGCTCGTCGGCCACGTCCAGTCTCCAGCCGCCCAGCCCCATGCGCGTCCAGTAACGCAGAATTCCGTCCTCGCCGCAGATATACTCGGTATAGCCCGGATCGTTTTCGTTGACTTCGGGCAGTATGAGAATATTCCACCAGCACTTGTATTTATCTGGAAATTCATCAAACGAATACCAAGGCGCATAAACAGAATGCTGCGACTGATAAGCGCCGGTGCTGTCGTAAGAACCGTATTTGTTGAAATAAATACTGTCGTCGCCGGTGTGTGAGAACACTCCGTCGAGCAGAATTTTAATGCCCTTTTTATCCGCCTTTGTGATAAGCTCCTTAAGGTCTTCCGCCGTGCCGAAGTCGGGATCGACCATGCGGTAATTGCCGGTATCGTATTTGTGATTGGAATGGGCTTCGAATATGGGATTAAGGTAAATGCACGTCACGCCCAGCGAACGAAGGTAAGCCAGTTTTTTTGTGATGCCCTTAATGTTTCCGCCGAAAAAGTCGACGTTAAGTATTTTGCCGCCGGCGTCGGGACGGTATTCGGGCAAAGCGCCCCAATCGTCGCGGTAAACGGCGTAAGATTTTGTACACCGGCGCTCTCCTCCGATATTGAAGCGGTCGGGAAGAATCTGATACATTATGCCGCCCTTTATCCAGTCGGGGCCTTCGGAAGGCTCGTAAACGGTAAGCTGCCAGTCGCCGCCTTTGCCGTAAAGCGCGTTGAGATCGTCGTCGGCGCCGATGCGCACCTGCTTGAAATCGTCGGTATTTATAAGGAAATGGTAAAAATAAAGTCCGCGGGAGGTTACTTCGAGGGAAACTCCGTAGCGATAAACTCCTTCGTGCTCGGAGATAAACGTCATCGTATAAAGCACTTCGCTCTCGCCGTCCTTGGTCAGGCTCAGGAGCACTTCGCCGGGATTTGAGGGGCGCGAAAAGGTAAACGCGAACCTGACGCTCTCGTTTACGGCAACTCCGCCGACCGGAAACTTGAACTCCTCGCTGTTCGGATAAAAATGCACCAGATTATTCATAAACTTTCCTCCCTTGGGTGTTTTGGCGGCCTGCCGTAAAAGCGGCGGACCGGTCTTCTATCACTTAAGATGCCAGATGTTTTCGGCGTATTCCTTAATGCTTCTGTCGGCGGCGAACACTCCCGCTCCGGCGATATTGGTAAGCGCCATGCGGTTAAACCGCGCCTGATCGCGGTAAGCGGCGTCCATATCGGCCGACGCGCGCAGATAATCTCTGAAATCGGTCAGACACATATACGGATCCGCGACGCCGTTGGCCCCGATCGTGAGATACGACGCGATATCGGCGAAACTTTCGCCGGCGAAACCGGTTTTAAGCCGATCCACCACTCTGCGCACTTTCATGTCGGACGAATAGATCTTGGAGCCGTTAGCTCCGGCCGCCCATGCGCGTCCCACTTCGTCGGCCTTAAGCCCGAACGTGAAAATATTATCTTTGCCGACGATCTCGGCTATCTCCACGTTGGCTCCGTCCACAGTACCAAGCGTGACCGCGCCGTTAAGCATAAATTTCATATTGGAAGTGCCCGAGGCTTCCTTTCCGGCAAGCGAAATCTGCTCGGAAATCTCGCTGGCTGGGATCAGCCTTTCGGCCTTGGTGACGTTATAGTTTTCAACGAAAAACACGTCAAGCTTATCTTTAATGCGCGGATTGCGCGCGATATCAGCCGACAGACAGTTGATGAGCGAAATTATGCGCTTGGCATGAAAGTATCCGCCGGCCGCTTTGGCGCCGAAGATGAAGGTCTGCGGCGTGACGTCTCTGTTCGGATCGTCCAGCAGGTCGAGATACTGGGAAATTATCTTAAGCACATTGAGAAGCTGGCGTTTGTATTCGTGCAGGCGCTTGATCTGCGTATCGAACCGCGACTCGGGATTGAGTCTGAAACCGGTAGTTCTGTAGACGTAATCGGTGAAATCCAGCTTGTTAAGACGCTTTATTTCGCCCAGTCTCTCGAGCACTCGCTTGTCGTCGGAGTACTCGTTAAGCCGCGACAGCTGCGAGGCGTCGCGTATATATCCGTCGCCGATCAGATCTGTGATAAGTCCGGCGAGAAGCGGATTGGCCTGGTTTAGCCACCGTCTGTGCGCGATGCCGTTGGTCACGTTGGTGAAACGCCCGGGATATATATCGTAAAAGTCTCTGAAAATACTCTTTTTTATAATTTCCGAATGAAGCGCGCTGACGCCGTTTACCGAATGTCCGCCTATTATCGACAGGTTTGCCATTCTTACCTGATTGCCGGCGACAATTGACATACGTCCCAGTTTTTCCATGTCGACGACGCCGCGCAGCGATTCGTAAAAGCGCCTGTTGATTTCGCATATTATCGACCATATGCGCGGAAGAAGCGACGAAACCAGCTCCACCGACCATGTTTCGAGCGCTTCGGCCATAACGGTATGGTTGGTGTACGCCATTGTTCGAACGGTCATGTCCCAAGCGGTGTCCCAGTCGTAGCCGTGCTCGTCGACGAGCAGTCGCATCATTTCGGGAACGGCAAGCGCCGGATGCGTATCGTTGATGTGTATGGCGGCAAGATCGGGCAGAGTGTCCAGCGAGCCGTAATTTTTGATATGGTCCTTGAAAATCGACTGCAGCGACGCGCTTACGAGAAAGTACTGCTGGCTCAGCCTGAGCTGTTTTCCCTGATAGTGGTCGTCGGACGGATAAAGCACCTTGCTGATAAGCTCGGCCTCGTTGTCCGCGCGCATTGCCATCATGTAGTCGCCCTGAGTGAACGATTTCATATCGAAATCGCGCCTGGCGGCGGCGCGCCACAGCCTCAGCACGCTTACCCCGTCTCCGGCGCCGGAAATCATGACGTCGTATGGTATAGCCTCTATGACGTCGGCGTTTTCGTGTATGATGCGGCAGCCTTCCTCATCCCATATTTCGCGCACGCGGCCGCCCAGCTTGACGGTAAAGCTCTTGTCGGAACGCGGCATCATCCACACCTCGCCCGAATCAAGCCAGATATCGGGAAGCTCGACCTGCTGATTGTCCACTATTTTCTGTCTGAACAGCCCGTATTCGTATCTGAGCGAAAAGCCCATAGCCGGATAATTCAGCGTGGCGAGGCTGTCCATAAAGCAGGCCGCCAGTCGGCCCAGTCCTCCGTTGCCTAGTCCGGCGTCCGCTTCCAGCTCGTAAAGCGCGTCGAGATCGCAGTCGTAATCGGCGAGCGCCGCGCGGAAGGGCTCCTCCAGTCCGAGATTCCAGAGGTTGTTGCGCATCTGCCTGCCGAGCAGAAATTCCATACATAGATAGTAAACTCTCTTACGGCGGTTTCTGACGGTTTTCTGATTGTTTTCCTGTTTCTTTTTTAGCAGTATGTCCCTCGTTACAAGGGCTACGGCTTTGTATAACTGTTCCTTGGTGGCGGCTTCCGGCGTCGTTGCGAAATAACGCATGAGCTTATCCGAAAGCATATCTTTTACCTGTTGTACGGCTTTAGTCATATTCCTCTCCGGTTGATAAATTTAATGTTGACATTTTCGAAATACGCTAAAACATCTCCCGATAAAAATTCGCGTATTCGGTTGCGCTCTTTTTCCAGCTGAAATCGGTAGTCATGGCGCGCCGCATAAGTCCGTTCCACTTATCGCGATAGTCGCGGTACAGTCCGGTAGCTCTGTCAAGAGCGTGCAGCATATCGCCCGCGTTGTACGAGGCAAAGGTAAAGCCGTTGCCCACGCTGCCGTCGCCGCAATCGGTGATCGAATCCTTCAGCCCGCCGGTAAGGCGCACGACCGGAATGGTGCCGTACCTGCACGCCATCATCTGCGAGAGGCCGCACGGCTCGGATTTAGAGGGCATGAGGAATATATCCGCCGCCGCGTATATCTTATGCGAAAGATCCTTGTTGTAAGCGATTACCGCGCACACCTTCTGATCGTACATCTTCTGCACATGGCTGAAATAGTTCTCGTAGTCGGGATCGCCCTTTCCGAGTATGACTATCTGAACGTCTCCGCGCAGAATGTCGTTCATGGCGAACCTCACCAGATCGAGGCCCTTATGCGCAACAAGGCGCGAAATGACCGCTATCATGGGTACGTCGGGGCGCACGGGCAGAGACAGCATTTTCTGCAGCTCGGCTTTATTTACCGCTTTGCCCGAAAAATCGTCCGCCGTGTAGTTTTTAAACAGCGCAGCGTTCGTCGCCGGATCGTAAGTCTCCACGTCGATACCGTTGAGAATGCCGCGCAGCTTATAGCTGTTTTTAAGCAGAACGTTTTCCAGACCGTGAGCGTAAAAAGGATCCTTTATCTCCTGCGCGTAAGTGGGGCTTACCGTGGAAACTGCGTCGGAATAGTCGATCGCGCCTTTCATGAGATTGATGCAACCGCGGTGCTCTATCGACATATACTCGGCGGCCGGGATGCCGAAAACGTCCTCGATGATATTCCGGCTGTATTTGCCCTGGTATTCGATATTGTGAATGGTAAATATCGTGCGTATACCGCCGTAGCCTTCGCGGTACATATAGAACAGCTTGTAATATATGGGAACGAGCGCCGTCTGCCAGTCCTGACAATGAAGCAAGTCGACCTTCCAGCCCAGATGCGGCAGCAGCTCGACAACGGCTCTCGACAGATATGCGAATCTCTCTCCGTCGTCATAGTATCCGTAAAGATTGGGACGCTTGAAATAATACTCGTTATCCACGAAATAATACGTCACGCCGCGGTGGAAATATCTGAAAAGTCCGCAGTACTGGTTTCTCCACGCAAGCGGAACGTTTATATGGCATACAAACTCCAGCTTGCCGCGCAGCTCGGACGGGAACGCCTCGTAAAGCGGACTTATCACGCGCGCTTCGAACTCGTCGCCAGCATTGATCGCTGCAGGCAGACTGCTCATTACCTCTGCCAGACCGCCTGTGCCTCCGAACGCGGTTTCGCTGCATACGAAAAGTATGTGCTTTTTATCCTTGCTCACGAGTTGACCGACTGAGCCGGACTGCGGCATACCGTATCCGGCGGACGTATCCGCATCGCCTATTACGGCCGGCTTCCGAGCCTCGGGCTTTACTGCCGGCTTGCCAGCCGCTTCCTTTACTGCCGGCTTGCCAGCCGCCTGTTTGACCGCGGGCTTACCTGCAGGCTTCTTTACCGCCGCGCCGCTGTCGGCTCTGACTACAGGCAGTTCACCCGGTTCCGCCGGAAGTTTTTTTGCCGCCGGCGTCTTCGCCTTGTTGCGCACCGGCATTTTATCGGCGGACGTCTTGCCTCCGGCTTTTGGCGCCGTTTTGCTAGTTACGTTCTTTTTTGTCTTTGTTTCAGCCATGATAAATTCTCCTTTTTCGTTCTGCTCTTAAGGCAACGGCGGTTAAAAGTTCAGGCGCACGGTTAAGGCATTTCCGCGCCGCGTCGGCTGCAGCCGGGAGAGCTGGGTCCGCGCGGCGAGAAGCTTTAACCGAAAGCCGTCCGCCCCGCCGTATATGTCCGACGCCGTGCTAGATAACGGTATTCTTTGCTATCGTGTAAGGGTGCGTGGGATGTCCCGACAGCTCTCTTCCCTCAAGTATTTTAACGCCCTTGTCCGCAATTACGCAGTTAAGCCGCGAACCGGTACATATGGTCGTATTCTGGAACAGAATCGAGTTTTTAACCACAGCGCCCTTTGAAACGCGCACGCCGCGGAACAGTATGGAGCCGGTAACGTCGCCTTCAATCACGCAGCCGTCGGCAATCAGGGAGTCGGAAACGCGAGCGGTATCCTCTATTCTCATAGGCGCGCTGTCGCGAACCTTGGTGTAAATGCTCGCGCCGTTGTTATAAAACAGCTCGTCGCGTTTTTCCTTATCGAGCAGCTCGAGCGAATATTTGTAATAGCTTGCGACACTGTCGATAAGGGCGAAATATCCCTTATGTTCGTATCCGTAAATACGGTATTCCTTAACTCCGCGCATCAGCACGTCGTGCGAGAAGCTTTTGAGATTGAGCTCGGCCGCGTTCTCTATCAGTTTAAGCAGAAACTCGCGGTTTATGACGTACATATTGGTATTCATCTTGCGTTCGCCCGTGAGCTTGTCCGCCGGCGTCATAGAGGTCACCCTGCCGCTCTTATCCGTCTCGACGGCAATGCGGTCGTATCCTCCGCCGTATTCCTGGCGTCTGTAAACGAGAGTAATGTCGCAATGATTGTCGATATGCTTCTGAACTACGTCGGAAAAATCGATATTGCATATAATATCGCAGTCTGAAAGCACAACATAGTCCTCGTCCGAACGCCTCAGAAACTGCACGATGTTGCACAGCGCCTCGAACCGCGACGAGTAAAGCGTCGAGCCTGCCGCCGCTCCGAAAGGCGGAAGCACCATAAGACCGCCGTTCTTACGGGAAAGATCCCAGTATTTGCCGCTGCCCACATGGTCCATGAGCGACTGGTAATTCTGCTTGGTGATAACGCCCACTTTAGTTATGCCCGAATTGACCATATTGGACAGAACGAAATCTATAAGGCGGTATCTTCCGCCGAAAGGGACGGAAGCGAGAGTGCGGTTTACGGTAAGCTCGCGCACGCCCCTGTCGTGAATGTTAGAAAAAACAACGCCTACTACTTTCATTTATTCCCCTCCTGTTCGATTATCTGACCGGGAGCCACAACCGAACCCGGCTCCAGAGTATTGCCGCGGCCGACCAATGCGATCTTGTACTTGTCCGACGTTTCGTCGCCGATAATACAACCGTTTCCTATATCGCAGTTTTCGTCCACCATACCGTATCTGATCACGGTATCCTTGCGTATTCTGGTGCCGCGCATTATGACAGAATCGTATATTTCCGCGCCCTTTTCGACGACTACGCCCTCGCCGAGCACGGAATTCACGACTTTGCCGTAAATCTCGCAGCCGGCGGTCATAATCGAGTTGACGACCTTGCCCGACGTGCCTATATAGCTGGGCGGCAGCGCCAGATTGCGCGAATATATCTTGAACGCCGTATCGTTAAGATTAATAAGCGGATTTTCGCCGAGCATATCCATATTGGCTTCCCAAAGCGAAGTGACCGTTCCGACGTCCTTCCAGTAGCCGTCGAAAAGGTACGCGTACATTCCGCAGCCGGCTCCTATCATCTTGGGGATAATGTTTTTGCCGAAATCGTTGGACGAAGCGGGATCGTTTTCGTCGGCAATGAGTTCCTTGACCAACACGTCCTTTTTGAAAATATAAATTCCCATCGACGCATGGTTGGACTTTGGCTGTTTGGGCTTTTCCTCAAAAGATTTGATGCGGTGCGACCGAGCGTCGAAATCGAGTATGCCGAAGCGGCTCGCCTCCGCTATCGGAACGTCGATGACCGCAATCGTGCAGTCAGCTTTGTGCGCAATATGCTCTTGCAGCATCTTCGAATAATCCATTTTGTAAATGTGATCGCCCGAAAGTATCAGAACGTGCTCCGAATCGTATTCGTCGAGAAAATGCAGGTTCTGATATATTGCGTTAGCCGTACCCTTATACCACTCGCCGCCCGTTTTTGCCTGATAAGGCGGTAAGGTATGCACGCCGCCGTAAGTGCGGTCGAGATCCCACGGCTCGCCGTTACCCACATATTCGTTTAAAATAAGCGGCTGATACTGAGTAAGCACACCGACCGTGTCTATACCCGAATTGGTACAGTTCGACAGCGGAAAATCGATAATACGGTATTTCGCGCCGAAAGATACGGCCGGTTTCGCCACGCTGGACGTCAGCGCGTAAAGACGCGTGCCCTGTCCGCCGGCAAGCAGCATTGCGATACATTTCTTTTTTTTCATAGTTCACCCTTCTCCCTTATGTCTGAAGCTTTACGCGCAATTTTCCTGCGAGCGCGCGTCTTGCTTTGTCTTTTTACAGGCGCAGCCGTCATGTACACCGCGCCGTACGGTCTGATGTCGAGCACGACGCTCGCCTCAAATCCGTGCGACGGCACCGATACGGTGCGGTGCCTGTCGCCGCCCGCGTCCCAGCCGTCGATGTCCGAACGCAGTATTTCGGTATATACTCCCGGATCGGCGCCTATGCGGTAGCAGGCGCGCGCCACCGGAGAAAAATTAATAACAGCCATCAGCCTCGAGCCGTCCGCCGCATACCGTTCCATAGCGACAATGTTCTGCGAAGAATCGTCGGCGATGTGCCATTTGAATCCGTTCCAGCCGTCGTCGCGCTCATAAAACTCCGGACGCGTGGTATACAGATTGTTAAGCGCCCTGACGAATTCGTGCGCGGCCGCGTGCGCGGGAAAAGCAAGGAGCTGCCAATCCAGCTCCCTGTCGAAAGCCCATTCGGCAAACATAGCGAGCTCGCACCCCATGAAAAGCAGCTTTTTGCCGGGATGTATATACATATTCATCAAAAACGCGCGGTATGACGCGAATTTCTCCTCATATGCGCCCGGCATTTTATTGAGCAGCGAGCCTTTCCCGTGTACTACCTCGTCGTGAGAAATGGGAAGGATATAGTTCTCGCTGAACGCGTACGTCAGCGAAAAGGTCAGACAGTTATGCACTCCGGCGCGGAACAGCGGATCGGTGCGGATATATCTGAGCGAATCGTTCATCCAGCCCATGTTCCACTTGAAATTGAAGCCCAGGCCGCCTTTATCGGCAGGCTGAGTCACTCCCGGCCCTGCGGTGGACGCCTCCGCTAACATCATGGCGGAAGGAAACTTTGCGAAAACCACGGTGTTGAGCGCGCGCAGAAAATCCACTGCGTCGAGGTTTTCCTTGCCGCCGTAACAGTTGGGGCGCCATTCTTTCCTGCCGTAATCGAGGTAAAGCATACTGGCGACGGCGTCGACGCGCAGTCCGTCGATGTGATAAATATCAAACCACATCACCGCGTTGGAAATGAGAAAGCTGCGCACTTCGCCGCGCCTGTAATCGAAACACCTGGTTCCCCACTCCTTATGCTCTTTTCTCAGCTCGTCGGCAGGCTCGTACAGCGGACCGCCGTCAAATTCGTAAAGTCCGTTTTCGTTCTTAGGAAAGTGCCCGGGAACCCAGTCGAGTATAACGCCTATACCGGCCGAATGGAAGCGGTCGACCATGTATTTGAAATCGTCAGGAGTGCCGTAACGCGACGTAGGCGCGTAATAACCGGTCACCTGATAGCCCCACGATCCGTCGAAGGGGTATTCGGCAATCCCTATAAGCTCTATATGAGTATAATGCATATCCGTAAGATACGGAATGGCCTCGTCTGCGAATTTTCTGTAATCGAAAACGTTGCCGTCGGAGTAACGCCGCCACGACCCGATATGCGCCTCGTATATATTGACCGGCGAACGGTATATATTTTTCTTGTCGCGGCTTGCGATATAATCGCCGTCATTCCAACGATACCCGTCAAGCGGATACGCCTTGCTTGCAGTCGAGTCGTGCGTCTCCGAATGAAACGCGTAAGGATCCGACTTGAAAATTTCACGGCCGCCGGAGAATATGCAGAACTTGTAATTGCTGAATTTCTTAATGCCGGCAATGTCGGCTTCCCACACCCCGGCGGAAGATATGCGACGCATGGGATGCGCGGTCTTGTCCCACTTATTGAAATCGCCTACCACGGATACCGCCGACGCGGCCGGAGCCCACACCCTGAAAACAGCCCCTTCGTCGCACAGCTGGCAACCCATAAAACGATATGCGTCGCTAGCTGTACCGCGCTCGAAATCCGGCTGTCTTAAACGGTATTCCATGGCATCCTCCAAAGTCTCACTTATATTATACTATATTTTAAAGCTTATTTCAATACTATTTCCAAAATTTTCTTTCGGAATTTTTAATTTTTAAACGGGTTTAGGCAGAATTTTGCTGATTTTTTACTCAAAGCGCCTTATAAAGAAATTCCCATCGCAGCTTTTCAGCCATGCGGTGGGAATACCGTCAGATTTTTACGGGTACCTTCAGATATTTATCGGGATACGCGGCGTATTCGGCAACCACTTCTCCCGCGTGCGAAAGATCGACCTCTTTTGACACCAGCTTTTCGACGTTAACCGCCTTGTTCGCCAGCATATTTACCGCGCTCTGCATATTGCGACCGTTACAGCCCACTCCGGTAACTTTAAGTCTCTTCTCTATCACTGGAGCAATACTCGCGTCGGTTTCGTCAAGCAGCTCCTTCCATCCGACGAACGCCACGCGTCCGCCCTGCGCCGCATAGTTCAGCGCGAACCCCGGGCGCATTCTGCTGTCCGCCATGAATGCCACCGTCTCGGCCATGCGGCCGCCGGTTATCGCGAATATCTTTTTAAACGGATCGATGTCTACGGGATTGACCGTGTAATATACTCCCAGCGATTCGGCAAGCTCCAGCCTGTCCGCGCGCATATCGACAAGCACGGGTACCGCCTGATAATATATGGCCGCCTGAGCCAGTATGAGCCCCACCAGCGTCGCGCCGTAAACCACGATATGTTCGCCTTTGTCGAGATCGAGCGCGCCCACCGCGTTTATCGCCATGGCGATATGCTCCAGAAATACGGCGTCGTTGTCGGATATGCGATCGGGAAGCTTTATCAGATCCTCTGCCGAAACCACGCTGAAATCACGCATAAACCCGTCCTCTTGTTCGCCGTAGGTGAGGGTGTGATTGCACTCGTGCGGATGTCCCGACACGCACGCCGCGCAAGCTCCGCAGGAAGTCACCGGATTGACGGCGACGCGGTCGCCGCGCTTATAAGCAGTTACGCCTTCGCCTACCTCCGTAACCATTCCGACGCCCTGCCTGCCCAATATAAGCGGATATTCGACTTTAATTTTACCCGAATATATGCGGGCGTCCGTCTGCGAAACGGCGGATCGCAGCATCTTAAGCTTGACGCAGCCCTCTCCTACCGGCTGAGCGTCCATTTCGTCAAATTTAAGATTGTTAGGCTCGTAAATTCTCCAAGCTTTCATTAAAAACTCCGAAATTACTGTGTTTGTATAAATTATACCACAATACGACAAAAAGTTCAAGCGTTTTACACTGCTGCCGAAACGGCCATAGCATAAGTATATGACGCTCGCTCGAAATGTATTCCGTAGCTTTGCGCGCGCCAAAACCGCCGCCGCATTTCTTCGCGGCGCCGCCGCTTGACAAACCGCGCGCAATATGTTATAATACGCATCGCATGGGGATGTACCGGCTTCGACGTCGGGTCAAGGCAGGGAAAAGCAAGCGGCGGGGCCGTCCGCCTCAAAAACGCAAATTAAATTTAAACGCAAAATCAGAAAAAACTGTAAGCGCACCCGCGCTTGCGTTTGCCGCTTAATTTAACAAGCGGTCGCCGCCCGCCTCTCTCCGGCAGGGGACGGATACGGTGTCATCCATGTCGGAACGTATGCGGTTAAGACTGTGAACCGCACTCGTAATCCAGACAGGCTCGGCCGTCCGGCGTTTGCACTCTTCGCCGTCCGGCTCAGACTTAAAAGATTGCTAAGCTTGTAGAAAGCCCTCGCCGAAATCCGGCGGAAAGGGGTTCAACTCCCCTCATCTCCACCAGTGTCGACAGAGTTTGAACACCACAAAGACGGAATATATTTTCGTCAATGGTGTTGCGGGCTTTGTGGCATACAAGTAAAGAAAGAGAGCAACGGAAAATCCGTTGCTCTTTTTCTATTATATTGATTATGGAATTTCTATAATTTTCAATCTGTTCTCTAAAAGTAATTTATGCGTTAAGTTTTTGCCTTGATCTTTATTAGATAATGTTTTTCCATAGGTATTGATTAACCGATATACTTCGTCCGTCTGTTCAAACCCTTTTGAATAATAAAATATTAAACTGACTTTGTTATTTTCATAGAGGTTATAATAATCAAAGATACTTTGAAAATAGGAGTAATCGGCTTCACTAAGTGAGTGTCCATAAAACTTGATTTCAATCATCTGATTATCTATTTTCGGCAGAATACTAGTTTCTGCATCAGCAATTAACATTTTTCTATACGTTTTACTGAATTTGTGTAGTTCAAAATTTTCCTCTTGCGATTGAATTACTGTATCATCTATACCAAATATGATATTGCAAGACGCACAATTTTCTGCGCATTTATTCATACACAGTTTGCCGTGTACGTTATTATATAAGCATGGGCTTTGAACTCCCAAAATATCAAATAAAGCAGTATAGTTAAAACTTAATATATTGACTGAATGTAAATTAGAAAATTCTTGCGACAATATATGTTTTTCTCGCCAGTCAGATTGATACATCGTTGGTGATAGTGGTTTATAGTATGCTTCTTCTTGTCGCTCTATAATATCGTCAATTGTTTCATATCGTATATCAGTAAAACCTGTTAAAGTATTTAATAAATTCATTGCATTAACGATATATTGTGTATTATATTCTTTCTCATTGTTGGGATTAACAATATTATTCTTAATATATTTGCAAAACCCTCTTTCAAATTTATGTAATTCCTGTAAAATGCGATTTATAAGTAAAGAATATGCTTCATCGTTAGAATAGGTTTTACCACTACAAAGAGTATCATAAAAAATCGACATGCAATTTATATATATAAAATGCTCTATCGTGCCATATACTGATTTGATTTCATTTGGATCTTCGCGTCGTTTAACGCTTTCTAATGCTTCAAACGCAAGCCCTTTATTACGATTACCAATAGCCAAAACAGTATTTTTTATGATTGTTTCAATATCACACCAGTTATAATTAACTTTGCCGAATGTTGTATAATATCCGAACAACAAAGTTTCCCAAAAACCAGATACTCCTGCTTTCATTTGTTGCAAACCGTATCGTCCGCCGATAGTATCAAGTATTGTACTTTGAAAAAAATCTTTATAGGAAGACTTTAACCCACAATGCAGGTCAAAGCCATTCCCC
>CASFJH010000005.1 GCA_949294845.1 uncultured Bacillota bacterium
TGATACCTCCGCATTCCGAGCAGACAAAGTGTAAATGCGGGGACGTGTCCGCGTCAAAGTGCATCGACTTGTCCTCCGTCTCTATGGTAGTCACTTCCCCGCTGTCGGCAAGCTGCCGCAGATTGCGGTATACCGTACCCAGACTTATGTCGGGAATTGTCTGACGCACTTTGCAGTAAACCCATTCCGCGTCCGGATGACTCTTAGTGCTCTTTAACGCTTGGTATATCGCCTCGCGCTGTCTGGAATACCGCATAGCCGCGCCCTCCTTCTAATATTTAATAGTAATGATTACTATTATTGATTTTATTATACATTATAATTATTGCCGTGTCAAGCGTTTTTTATTAAAATTTTATTTTTTTTGCGCGTACATGACGCGAGCCGCGGCGGGCAAACGTGACACCGACTTCGGCTTTATATCCGGCCGCGTTTTGAGCGGCGACCGCTGTCATTAGAGGTACGGCCGTAATGCGAGCCGCGGCGGGCAAACGTGACACCGGCTTCGGCTTTATATCCGGCCGCGTCTTGAGCGGCGGATATATCGGCTGCAGCGCGCGGATACGGGGTTCACCGAT
Organism: uncultured Bacillota bacterium; assembly: GCA_949294845.1. Taxonomy (GTDB): domain Bacteria; phylum Bacillota; class Clostridia; order Christensenellales; family Pumilibacteraceae; genus HGM11386. Next base: position 579 of record CASFJH010000005.1, read on the forward strand.
CAGTTCAGCCAGTAGCGGCAGATAATCTGCCGGCATACAATGTAAACAGGGAGTTTTCCCGAAAACAAAAGAGAGGTGTATAACCATGTGCTGTAACCAAAGAAGATGCTGTTACCAAAGAAGCTGCTGCGCCTGCTGCTACAGACGCTGCTGCGAGAATGCCGCGCCGCGCGAATGTCGGTGCGAAAGCGGCAAAGGCGGTGTTTGCGAGCAAAGCCGCGGCGACTCGGGCGTATGCCGCAGACCCGATTGCAATTGCGGCAGCAGACCTGACTGCGATGGCGGCGGTAGAGCCGATTGCAATTGCGGCAACGGCGCCGACCGCTGCGACCTTTACGACCGCTGCGCGCTTTGCAGACATTTCAATCCCTGCTGCGCGCTTCTGCGCTGCTTTTTCAGGTAAAAAAGATCTGCGTTTACTTTCATGTAAACGCAGATTACATATAATCCCGTATCCGAGCCGGAATCCGCCGCACTGTACTTCGCAACGTCGTCCGAAGCGTTACTCTCACATCAGATACAGCTCAGTCGGCAGACTATTTCTCTCTTCCCCGTAATGATACCGCAAGCGCAAATGACGTCGACCGCCCGGCAAGTCATCAAAAGCGGCGGTTGCGACAGACACAGCTTTTAAAGCGCAACAGGCGCACGCTCTTACGGTTGCGACAGACACACGTTTTTGCGGCTGCGCCGCGAGTCTTTACCGAGGCTATAAAAAAATCCGGCAGAAACTGCCGGACTCTTTTTAACACATTGGAAAAATGTCAGATCTTCATATCGCCGTATTTAATCCATTTCTTTTTACGCATCAGTTCGCTCACGCCCAAAGCCACGACGACCGGAATGATAAAATAACATACCAACACGCCGAGGGTAACCATCCAGCCGCTCATACCGTTCTCGATCGACACGAAGAAGGTCTGTATCACGCCGACCAGTCCCGAGGTGCCCATTCCGGCGCCGGTAGAGTCGCACATAAGGCCGAAAACGGCTGACGACATGGGGCCGGAGACTACGGATGCGGCAACCGCGGGGATGAGAATACGGGGATTGCCCGCAAGGTTGGGAATCTGGAGCATACTGGTACCCAGCCCTTGGCTTATGAGTCCGCCCCAGCGGTTTTCTCTGAAAGAAGCCACCGCAAACCCCACCATATGAGCGCAGCAGCCGGCGCAGGCGGCGCCCGCGGCCAGCGCGGCGGCGTGCTCCAGCTCGGGGGTTATAAGCGAGCTGCCGAACAGCATGACTCCGAACGCCGCGGACGACGTGGGCAGAGTAAGCAATATACCCATAACGGCGGAAATGAGTATGCCGAACGAGATAGGCTCCCATTTTATCGCCATAGCGACTCCTTTGCCGAGCAGCGCGAACAGCATACCGAACGGTATTCCGAAGCATATTGCTGCGGCAAGGCCGGAAAAGATCGCCGTAAGCGGTACGAGTATTATATCGACAGGCGTCTTCCCCTCTACCAGCGACGCGACTTCAACGGCTATGACGGAAGCGAAATAGGCCGAAACTGGATCGCCCACGGTAATAGACGCGGTGCTGCCGGCGCCCCAGACGTGCACTCCGCTCATAACGAAGATATTCGTAACGTTGGCGCCCAGCATACCGGAGGCAGCGGCGGCGAAGGACGTAAGCTTTTTCGCTTTAAGGCTGTAAGCAATGCCCACTCCTATACCGGCGCCCATGATGGTTTTTGCAGCCAGTCCGACATTGGAAATTATCTTTCCGACCGCGTTATCGCCTATAAGCGCGCCTATCTGCGAAACTATCGTGCCGACTATAAGCGTACAGAACAATCCAAGCGCCATTCCGGAAAACGCGTCGATAAGGTATCTTCTGACCAGCTTTTTCGCGGAAAACCTGCCTGATTTTTTCGTTTCGACGACCGCCTCTTCAGACGGCTGATCTGCGGCGGCGCTTTCGTCGCAATATTTTTCTTGCTCACCGCTCGTCTCGGTTTGAGCGGATCCGTTAAACGTATCTTCCATAATACCTCCGGCAAAATCAGTTATCTTTGCGCTCGTAAATCACAAAATCGCAGGTGTAGTCGCAGTTCATGGCACGAAGATAGGCGTTGTCGTCGATGCGCACACATTTGCCGAGATGCTCGAAAAGAGTGTCGTAGGATCCGTGCATACTGGGTACTATCAGAGCGGAATCGCCGAAATCGAGATACAGCCGCACCGTGTCCTTTACGAACGAAAGATCGGACACCTGAACCACTATGCGCCTGAGCTCGCTTATGGGATACTCGCCGTCGCCGCAGTGTACGACTTTGTTTTTGACCCACACTCTTTCGGAATTGTTAGGTATTTTCGTGTTCATTACATTATCTCACTTTTTGAGTATATTTTTCAGTACGGTGTGCCTTACGAGTCTGAAATCGCGGCTCTCGGCTACGGTAAAAGATACAAGCGGAAGCCCTGCGCGCTCGCAAATTTCCCGCACCTTTCTGTCGCGTTCGGATCGCTCCGGCCGCATATGCGAAGCGTCGTTAAGCTCGACAAGCAGCAAAGGCTCGTAATCGTTTTTGTCTGTAAAGACAAAATCCACCACTCTGAACAGCTCGTTGCGGTAGGCGTTATGCGTAACCTTATCGATTACCGAATTGAGAGCCGCCTGCGGAAACACTTCGTATCTGTCGGGATCGATTTCTTTAAGCGACTTGAACAGCGCCGCCTCGGGGCGGGTTATGTAAGCCTTTTTGCGAGCGTACTGCGGCAGCTCTTTTTCTTCGCGGACGTCCTCGTCCGAGCCGTCCCTGCGCCTGCCGGAAATGCCGATAATTTCCACTCCGCTTACGACGACTATTACCAATCCTACGCCGCAAACGACTTTACCGGCAGTGTTTTTTACCGTAAAACCGCATATTATTACGGCGATACCGAGAATCATGGACAGCCATGCGAAAAGCTTCTTCATTTCTTGTCGGTAGTACGGTAATATACCGTCTTGATATCTGACGGTCTGAGCGCGGCGCGTTTGCCGGTCATTTCCGGCAGCTGAACAGTAGGAACCCACGAAACATCCGCGCCGTTTTCGCCTTTATGCTTACGCCCACGCTCTCTTACCGACTTGAAATTTCTGCACGGGAAATCGGTGCCGAGATATTTGTTCAAAAGCGGAAATACTAACAGAAAAAGCACCGTCAGACATACCGCCACCGCCACTATGCCGACGGTAACGGCGATCCAGCCGTCCATTGTCAGTTTTGCCGCAATAAACACTTACTCTTTCTTGCTCCTCGTACCGATCTCACTTCTTTTTGGGCAGAATTACCACGCGACGCGAGGGTTCCCTGCCCTCGCTCTTTGTCACTACGCGGTCGTCGTCGGTAAGCGCTGCGTGTATTATGCGCCTGTGCGCGCTCGACATGGGCTCGAGAGTGACTTTCTTGCCGTTCTTTGCGCATTTGTCGGCCATGCGGCGAGCAAGAGCGACAAGCGATTCTTCACGCTTGACTCTGTAGCCGTTGCAGTCAAGGCGCAATCTGACATAGCGCTCTTCTCCTCGCCCCGCCACCAGCGAAGCCAGATACTCGAGCGCGTCGAGCGCCTCGCCGCGGTAGCCTATGACGGCGCTGTCGTCGGTAATCAGTTCGATCTTGAGCTTTTTCCCGTCGATCTCCGATCTTATACCCGTTTCAACGCCCATAAGACGCGCCGTTTCCTTGAGAAAATTCTCCGCCGCTTCGACGATCTCTCTGGTAATATCCGCCGAATTGTCCGCGCGGCGGTTATCGGCCTTGACCGTCTTTTCGGCTTTATCGGCGGCGGATTTTTCATGCGCTGCGCCGCTCTGCTTAGCGCTTTTCGCCTTTTCCTGCTTCGGCTGCGCTGCGGCGGATTCCGCCTCTGCGCGCGCAGGCTTAGGCTGCTTCTTATTAGCAGCGTCGGAACGGGGCTGCTCCTGCTTTTCGTACTTCAACGCTGCGGGCTTTTCGGCAGCCTTCTGTCCGGCCGGCTCCTTTGCTGCCGGTCTGGCGGCAGATTTTTCCTTATCTTGCGCAACGGCCGCGATTTTTTCCTTTGTCTCCGCCTTCTGCTGCTTCGAGTCCTCTTCCGAAAGAGTCAGACGGACTTTTGCCTTTTTGAACAGCCCGCCCTGAGAAAGTATCTCGACGTTCACGTCGTCGATGGTAGCGTTAAGCTTTTCAAGCCCTTCTTTGATTGCGGCTTCAACTTTTTTCGCGGTAACCTCAATTGAATTCATAATAAAAACAGTTCTCCTGATATATTGCTTAAATCTTAAGATAAATTATTGCCCGGCAGTTAAGACGGGCGGATATTTTTTTGCGTCGCGCTCTAACGCCGTTTAAGCTTTTTGGGCAGCTTTGACGGCTTATCGCTTACCTGCTTGCTTTCGGCATTGGGATCGGGACGGCCGTACTTCTGTACTTCGCCGGTTTCCGAAGCGCCGCGTTCGCGCTTCTTTTTTTTGTCCGAGGAAACGTTGGGATCGGGGCGACCGTATTTCTGTACGGTAGCGGTAGCCTTACGTTCGACCAGTAAATCGTTCAGGCTAAGGATAAACGAGGACAGCAGATTGACAAGTATCGTCGTGGCGGAGTTGATCACCATATACAGCGTAAACGCCGCCGAATATGTCAGCGCGAAAAATCCCATCATGAGCGGCATGAGAACCATCATGAATTTCATTGCGCCCGCTCCGGTGCCGTCCACCGGCGCCTGCCCGGCTTTTTTCTGCTGTCTCTGGGATATCCAGTACGAAAGCAGCGACAGCCCGACGGAGAATATAGGAAGCACAAGGTAACCGTTAGCGCGATTTTCCTGAGCGATCAGTCTGGGCGTCACCAGATTATAATTATCTGAGGCGACAAGCCTGTTAAGATCGGCGCTTGACAGTCCGCTGCGGCTTGCGTCGGTAGCGTACTTGCCTATGGACGAAAGAAACGACTGGAAATCTCCGATAGGCTTCTTCCATGGAACGTCCGGGCTCCAGACGCTCGCCACCCAGAGAAAGCTCTGCCTGTTGGTTTCCGCTCCGGCGTAAAAGTCGGCGACGGCCTGCTGGCATACCGAGCTGACCACGGTAACGGGTTTGTCCGCCCAGTCGGAGGCCATGCCCGGCCTGACGTTTTCGGCGGGAAGCTTATCCGCGTCCTCGCATGAGGCGTTATAATTCTCAATGGCGGTCGAAACTATCGCGGAAATACGCTGCCGTTCGGTTTCGTCGTAAACGGGATTGCCGTCCGCGTCCGTCTGATTGAGAAAATCCTCGTCGGACAGGTAAGATTTTACCAGATTGTAGCGGTCGTCCCATTCGACGTACTGCTTGAATATCATGAATTCCGATATAAGCCGCATACTGTTCCACAGCCATATGAACAGAACGAGCGTTATAATCGCCGGCAGACAGCTGGAAAAATACGAAAAGCCTTCGCGCTTATTAAGCTCCATCTGCTTTTGCGCGAAAGCCTGTTTATCGTGGCCGTATGCCTTCTGAAGTTTTTCCATTTCCGGCTTAAGACGCTCCGTAATGCGCTGGTTTTTGCGCATACAGTGCTTCTGGTAAATATCGAGCGGCAAAAGCACTACCTTAAGCAGAACGGTAAATAAAACGATACGCCAGCCGTAATTGACGACGAAATCGAAAACTTTGACAATCAACCATTCCCACGGAATACCGCCCGGCGTCTTCAACGTCTCGGCAAGGGAAAGGAAGCTTAGAACAGCCATTTCATGTCTCCTTTAGGGTTGTCGGGTACAGGATCGAAACCGCCCTGTTTCCAAGGCACGCATCGCAGCAGCCTGAGCGTACCGAGGTAAATACCCTTAAATACCCCGTGCTTGTCTATCGCTTCAAGCATATAGCTCGAGCAGGTAGGATAATAAATGCACGAGGAAGGGAGCAGCGGAGAAATGCACTTTTTATAAAAACGGATCAGCCCTTTGAAAAAAAATCTAAACGTCAGAATATCGATCAGTATTTTCCTGTTTTTTCTTTTCATAAAGTCCGCCGGAGCGCAGTAATTTCTCCATTGCCGAACGCAGCTCGGCGTAAGTCATGCGTTCGGCTCCCGACCGGGCCGCAAAAACCAGTTGCGCCGGTCTCACGTCGGGTAAAAACGATCTGAATGCCGCCCGAAGTCTGCGTTTCAATTTATTCCGCACGACGGCATTACCCACTTTATTGGGTACGGAAAAGCCCGCCCTCACGCAACCTTTGGCGCTGACGTACATCATCGTAAGATTGTGTTCGGATTTGCGGCTGCCGTTGCGGTAAACGTATGCGAACGAGCCGCGCTTGGTCAATCTGTTGGGCTTGCTGAGCATTGGGTTATTGTAGGTAAAGAGTCATTGTGTAAACATCAATGACTCTTTTCCTTAGTGATTATCTGGAGCCGAGAGGCTGCGGTGTAATATGCTTGCGCCCTTTCCTGCGGCGGCGCGAGAGCACGTTGCGGCCCTGCTTGGAGCGCATCCTCTGGCGGAATCCGTGCACCTTCTGCTTAGCTCTTTTCTTGGGTTGGTAAGTCTGTTTCATTGTTTACTCCGATCAAAAATAATAATAATGCTTACTTATTATACTATTTCCGCCGCTGTCCGTCAAGTATATTTGCCCTGTTAAACCAAATTTTGCCCGCCGACGCTTGCAATCAGCGCGAAACGCGTGTATAATATTTAGCATGACCATGCAGCAGATTTTAAGTCCCATGCGCCGCGCGATCACCGATTACTCCATGATTAAAGACGGCGATAATATCGTTATCGGCCTGTCCGGCGGAAAGGATTCGGTCGCGCTTACCTCCGCGCTCGCGGCATACAGACGTTTCTCTCCCGAAAAGTTCGGTATAATCGCCGTCACAATCGATATGGGCGTGGGCGCGGATTACTCGCCCATGGAAAAAATGTGCGAACAGCTTAACGTCGAGTACAAAACGGTAAAAACCGACATAGGCGAAATTCTGTTTTCGATACGCAAGGAAAAAAGTCCGTGCTCGCTGTGCTCCAAAATGCGCAGAGGCACGCTCAATACCTTTGTGAATTCGTCGGGCGCAAACAAGCTGGCCCTCGCCCACCACGCCGACGACGTTGTCGAAACGATGCTGCTGTCGTTGCTGTACGAGGGGCGTTTTTCAACCTTTCAGCCCGTTTCTTTTATGGACAGAACGCGCGTCACGCTTATAAGACCTTTCGTTTACGTCCCCGAAAGGGACATCGCCGCACTGGTGCGCGACCTCGGCCTGCCCGTGGTCAAAAACCCCTGCCCTGCCGATCACAAGACCAACCGCGAATACATGAAAAAGCTTATAAACTCCATTCGTCAGGATATACCGTTCGCGTTCGACAGAATGTTCGGCGCGATATCTCATCCCGAACGCAATAACCTGTGGCCGCCGCGCACCGCCGCCGAAGCTGCCGACTCAAACCGCGATAAGACGTGCGATTAGTTAAAATTTCCGACCGATTTAAGCTACCTTACCGACAGCAATCCGCAACAGGCTAGAGCAGCCGGCTCGGACCGCGGTAAGACGTGCGATTAGTTGACATCTCCGACCGAGTTAAGCTACCTTACCGGCAGCAGTCTGCAACAGGCTGAAAAAGCCGGCTCGGACCGCGGAAGGACGGAAAAACGACCGGCTCCTAATATAAAGAGCGCCGGCCGTTTTTTTCGGCTGTTATGCCGCATATTGTCTGTTTATTCGCCTATTATTTTTATAAGCACTCGCTTATCGCGTTTTCCGTCGTACTCGCCGTAAAAAATCTGTTCCCACGGTCCGAAATCCAGCCGGCCGCCCGTAACGGCGCATACCGCCTCTCTGCCCATAAGCTGCCGCTTCATGTGAGCGTCGGCATTGTCCTCGTATCCGTTGTGACAGTACTGCGAATGAGGCTTTTCGGGCGCCAGTTTTTCCAGCCACGTCTCGAAGTCGGAGTGCAGTCCCGATTCGTCGTCGTTTATAAACACGCTGGCGGTAATATGCATAGCGTTGACCAGCAGCAGGCCTTCCTTTATGCCGCTCTCCGCCAAAGCCGCCTCAACCTGCGGCGTAATATTAACATATGCCCGTCTTGACGGCGTATTGATGTGCAGCTCCTTGCGGTAAGATTTCATGATATTCTCCTTCGGAGTTTTGTTTTTAAAAACGCCGCCCTCCGTGCGGCTTTTTTGCCGACGCTGTCGCCGCAGCCTCTTTCAGCCAGCCGATCAGCTCGTCGTCAGTCACTGTCTTTACCCAACAGTATCGCAAGACTGCGGGCAAAATCTTCGCCGTATTCCCTCAGCCCCTTTTCGGTAACGGTAAAATCCCTGCCGAAATACGGCGTTTCAAGAGAAAAGACGTGCTCGGCGCCTATATCAGCTCCGTAACTGCTTGCACTGCGTTTTCTGCCGTCGCCCTTATTAAAGTCCTGCCCGGGATAAATGTCGTGCCCGGCAGTATGCGGAATTCCGCCGGCCCGTTCACGCGTTACATCTCTGTAAATGCGTGAAAATCTCTCCGTATCCGCCACTTTTGCGGCGTTTATAACCAGCGAGCTGTAGTCGTGATCGTATCCGTACAGCCAAGGATCGTGAAAATCGCAGAAGGCCGAAACGTGCAGTCCGGCAAGATACTCTTTCCAGCGGCGTATAACGCTGTAAACCGGCCTGTCGATATAATCGCGGTTATGATCGTGCGGCCGCCTGTTCTTTCCCTGATCGCCGTTTTCCGCGCCGTCAAGATCGACGAACGGCAGCATATGTATGTTGAAACGGCTGAAATCATCGCGGTGCGAGAGCATATATCCGAAACACCCTTCCAGCACATACGACGCTACCGACTCGCAGCAGTGATGCCTGCAGCTTAACGTTATATCTCGGTCGGCTCCGTTATCCGCCACGATCAGGGGCACCTTTCTGCCTTCGGGAGTTACGTCGAGTACACTTTCGCGGACAATGTCGCCGTATGCCGCCTTGATTCCGTCGGCAAAAAGCCTGAACCGCGAAAGCTGATACGGGAGCGCCATGCTGAAGTACGTTTCGTTTTCGTCCGGATCGAATTTGTAAGTGAAACTGCGGTGGTCGTGCGCGCCGCGCTCGGGACGGTATTGCCAGCGAATTCCGTCATTGCTTACGCCCGGCCCCCAATATCCCATAACGTCGCTCAAAAACCTGAACGATACGGTTCTTCCCGCCGCGCCTTTTACTCTGAAGTTCCAGTAAAACCAGTCGCCTTCCGTATCGCGCAATTCCTGCTTCAGCGTGAACCCGTCTTCGTCCTCGCTTAATACCTCTATGTTACCGCCCGGGTACTCTTTGTCTATGCAAATTCCCATATGTCTCCTTTGCCGCCGGCAGAATCCGCCGCGGAAATATCCTTACCGTTATATTATAAGTGCTCGGTAAGCCGTTGTCAATCGTCCTGAACGCAGAACGCTAACCGCTCGTTGCTCAACCTCTTTGAGAAAAAAATTTATTTTTGCTAAGCTTACCTAAATAAAAGCCGACCGCGCAGAGGCTAAACGGCAAAAGAAAATCGAGAAAGCAAAAAAGACGCTTGCTGAATTAGAGGACAAAGAAAAAGACGGCGAATAACCGTCTTTTATTTTTGTTGTATGACTTTGACTATAGCCGACTGTGTTTTATTTCGTTTACTTTACTTTCCCGTTGTTTTCTCGGGAAATTTTTCGTTCATAAGGCGCGAATATTCATACTTTGCCCTGCCATAACTTTGCGCAATCAATTGCTCCCAATCTGATTTTGTAAAAGACTTAAATGCTCCGCGATTTTTTTTAGCATATATTTCAGCCATTTTTTCATCGCCATTTATTAAAGCTTCTGAATATTTTAATTGATTGTCCAAAAATATTTCCACATTTGTCATTACTATTCACCTCTTAACGGATTTTTGCTTTTATCTCTTTTTATATTTTTAATAAGTCCGATTCGTTCTGATGAAAGCTTACCATATATCCGTCAGACTGTGCCTTTTTACAGGCATATCCTGCTTTAACTTTGTAGCCATTTTGCGCTGCAGTTTAGCGGCCTACATCAACAGCCTGACTGCTGCGCTTTGTGTTTCGTTTTTTATTCCTCGTTTTGTTCCTGGCGAAGGGTTGCCGTATCTTTATCGCCGGCATCTTCTCTTTGCGAATAGTTCAAATACTCTAAACTCTCGCCGGGGGTCGAAAGGCGGACATCGTTAGCTTTTACAAGAACAACATACGGAAGGCCAGTATAAACGATGTCATCATATTCGGGGATATACACTTCATATTCGTACCATTTTTCCCTTTTTTATAACTATCTGCGCCTAACCCTTGCATAAGCTCATCGATTCTCTTTCTAATTGCTTCATTCATTATTTTTCGCTCCCTTTCATAATTTTATCGCAAAAATTTTCATCCAACCTATAGTCAGTTAAATCTGCTTCTACGCCCTTTCCAACATTTGTTTTCCCCAAAAAGCACTAATATTTTATCATAGTTATTAAACTTTGTCAATAGTGCCTGATTTTTCATGCTACCCATTATAACACACAAAATAGTGACATGGGGTGACATTTTTGCCATTAAATTTTTGACGCGATATTGCGTATAGCAGTATTTTTTTGCGTATCTATGTCTAACATCATAACGACATCACTAGCAACAAGCCAGTTCGGTTTTCCGTCCATATAACACCTTATAATAATATCCTGTTCAGATGGATTTAATGATTGAATCGCCGCCGTCAATTTATCTTCGATTTCAAAATATTTTTCCAGTGCCGCCATGTGTTTTTCGCGTTCCGTTTCTATTCGTAAGTCTTTCAGGTATTAGAAAAATTGTGCCAGGTGTTGTTCTTTGCGCACTTGCAATATTTGTTATAATATTTGGAGCTATACTACATAACAAATTGGGTACGCAAAAAACCCACTATATACAGTGGGTTTTTCTGTTGGTGGGCAATGGGGGATTGTATAAATTGCTTAAAACTGTGCTTTTTTATATCATTTTGCGCCTTTTTATTGCTGTTTAGCACTGTTTTTTGCGTTTTAGTCCGGTACTTTTCGAGTATTTGTACCTACTTTTGTACCTAGTAAAAGCGGCAATTCTCCTATCCGACAGAATTTTAGCAATTATACCCCGTGAGAATTGCAAGTATAATAGCAATTGCAGACTGTTTGTCAATCCACGAGTTCCATGAGATCGGTCTTGACGTCCGGGGAGACGGAGAGCCGGTTAATGGCGCGGCGCACCTGATCTTTACCCGCTTCGGCCGGCTTGTACCCGGCAAGGATCAGCAGAATATATTTCTGCAAGGCGGTGAGCCGCTGGCTCTCTATGTAGTCATGCACCTTGCTCTTACGCGAGTTCGCTACCGTGTTCCCCGCCTTGTCCTTGTCCGCCTCTATCCCCGCTATGACCGACAGATGCAGTGCCGCGACGTCCGCGCCCAGCAGCTCGTACAGGTAGTACTTCGACGGCATGGCTATCCCCAGCACCGTGCTCTTGCCCAGCGCCGTGAAATAGTCCTGCACATACCGTGCCGCTCTCGCCTTGCCGGCGTCGTCCAGCGCCGCGTAACCGCTTGACCTGAACAAACTCCCGAGCGCGGTCTCCGACGCGTTGTACGCTTCCTGCAGCGCCTTCTGCTGCTTACCGGTCAGTTCCTGCTCCACACCGTTCACTGTCAGCGTCTCGCCCACCTTGCCGGGCAGCACGCTGTACCCGGCGCCTAAGAGCCGGGACACCTCCGTCACCACGGCGGTGTCGTCCCAGCCCGTGCGGTTCACCGTCTCGGTGTGCGCAATCGCTTCCGCCAGCCGGGTGTTCCCCTGCTCCTGCGCATACTGTATGTCCGCCTTGAACGCCGTATTGTCATAGAACAGCGCGTTCGCTTTGTACGCCGTCGCCGGATCGAAACGCTTGACCAGTCCGTACACGAGATTGTATATATTGCGCACCGGTATGCCGGTTCCCATACCCACTGCGTACAGCAGCTCGCGTATCGGCCGCATCATCTCGCTCGTCTCCATCGGCTTGCCGGACAGTATGTCGCCTGCAAGCGTCCCCATCGACTTGGTCGCTTTCAGCATGTCGTTCAGCATGCCCAGCGCGTAATTGTTAAGCTCGAAACCGTCGGTGAAATACCCGTACACGTCCCGCACCACCGGGAACAGTCCCAGCATCGATCCGCCGAACTCCTTGCCGAAGTCTTTGAGATACTCGTCCACGGTGCTCCCGTCCTTGTCGTCGTCCTCGATGCGGTTGAACAGAAATTTCACCAGCAGTCCCATCAGCACGTAGTGCAGATTGCTTACCGTAACTGCCGTGACCGCACGGCCGAGCTTTTTCTGCGCCTGCCGGTACGCCGTGCGGTTGGCCTCCGTCGCCTCCGCTCTGAATGCGTCCCTGCGCACGGACAGCTCGCCCACTGCGTCGAACAGCCGCGAAAACTGCTTGGTCGCGTCCGACATGAACATCGTCAGCGACGACACAAGGAAGTTGTTGCTTCGGTTCATTGCGCTCCGCTCGGTCGTAAGGTAGTTGGACTGCGTCTCCCGCACCACTTTCGTCAGCAGCTCGCCCGCTGCACGCAGGTTCGCTTCCGTCCCTACTTTGGGCCCGGTGTGCTTTTCCACATGCAGCTGACTGGCCGCCCACAGCCGACGTACGACCGCATTGTCCATCATCTGAATCGGCTTGGTCGCAAGATCGCCTATCCGTCCTATACGGTCGGACAGCGACTGCGCTTTGACTACCGCCCGGTCTGTCATGCGCTGCTCGGTCATCGGCGCATACTCAAACATGGCCGCTTTGTCCGGCTTCATCGCGAACGCTCTCGTCAGGCAGTCGGCATCCAGGTACACGAATGCCATAGGGTACGACGCCGTCTGCGACAACACCGTTTTTATGTTCGCGCCCAGCTGGTACTTGGCGTACACGCCCCGCACATAGGTCAGTGCGCGGTCGGCCGCAGACGTGCTGCGCCCTACGCCCTGTATATCGTTGAACAGCTTTTTCAGGTACGCTTCCGCTCCGTTCCATACCCTGTGGTTCATCGTCTCGCGCATCGACGTCGGCCGCTCATCCGTCACGTTGTTGTACACGCGGTTGAAGTTCTTGATCGGAATCGTCAGCCCCGAATATATCCCTATGCCGCGCGCGTGCCGCGCCGCCACTTCCGTTATCCCGTACAGCGATATAGGCTGCTTCGCGTTTTTCACCGTCGCCTTGTTAAACGACAGGTTGAATGCCGTTGCCAAGTCGTTCAGATACCCTTTCGGGTCGCCCATGCGCATCGCGATGCCGGCTCTGTCGCGGTAGATCGGCACGTAGTTGTCTCCGTCCTCCAGCACCGTGTACCCGTACAGTTTGCGGTCGGTCTCTGTCTTTAAGTCCCGCGCATCCTCGTTGAACAGCTTGCGCATAAGTTCGACAAACGCCTTGTCATCGGCATTGAACGCCGACTCTATATCCCCTATATGGATATGATCCCCGGATATCTTGCGCGTAAAGCCGTTCTTGTCCGTCACGGTCACGCCCGCGTCCGAAAGATGCGCCTGTTCGCGGAACGACAGCAGATACACGTACATCGCCTCGTCTAAGGTGATCTCCGCATCGCCGAGCTTGACCTTCGTATCCGTCAGCCGCTTTTTGTATCCCTTATGCGCTTTGTAAAATTCCTCCAGCGGCTGCAGCAGATGCAGCTCGTTCACTGCCGCCTCTATCTCTCCGCGCTTGACGTCCTCAAACAGCTCCGTCATGACGCCGTTGTCCGCATAGCTGTCCAGCTGCCGCATAACGCTCGTCGGCTCCAGCATCTGACTGCCCGCCGCGTTTATACGGTTCTTGATCCACTGCCACACCGTATTCCGCTGCCGACGCCGCGCCGTCGCCTGTAACACTTCCACTCCCCGGCCTGCCGTCTCTCTGACGCTCACCGTGCTGTCGCCGCGCCACATGAGATCGTAGTTCTTGTACAGGTGTACCAGCCCTTTGGTGATCACGTCAATCGCACGCAGCTCGTCTGCCGTCAGCGCCGCTTTGCTCCCGGCGTTCTCCGCCACAAGATCTATTGCCGCCACGATGTTCTCGTCCAGCTCGCTGCCCGTTATGGCGTTCTCGTCGTACAGCGCAAAGTTGTCCTTGTTGTACACTTTCTTTAAGGCCGCTACCCGCTCCCGTACGTCCGCTTTGATGTCCGCCCCGCCTTTTAAGTTGGCGACGAATTTCAGATACCCTTTGAGATCCTCGTTCTCCAGCACCCGTGCCGATACATACCCTTTGCGGTTCAGCATATCCCGGGCGGTGCGCGCCGTGTTCAGTATGCTGTTCCGGTACCGACGCGTTCGTATCTCCGTCCAGTACTTCTCCCGGAACTTCTTGTACAGGTGCGTGTACAGCCCTTTCTGCATGTTCTTCTTCGCCAATGCCGCCTGTACGTCTTTGCGCACCACCGCGCTTATGCTCGTCACTTCCGCTGCGTTCAGGTGATACTCGTTCCGCAGCCGGTCTGTCAGCTCCGCCGTGATCCGCTCCGCTTCCGTCGCCGACTGCGACATCGGCTTTTTCAGCGAATACCGTATATCCGAATCCGAGCCGGCCGGGCTTTTCTGCGGGCGCTTGATCTGTTCTTCTATCTGCGCCATAACGGAGTTGAAGTTCTTATCCCGCTCGGCGTTAAGCTCCGATTGCGTACCTAATGCGCTGTTTACGATTTCTCCGAAATTGTCGGGAAATTTAAGCTGGACGGTTTCTTGCGGAGCATATACTTCCTTCCCGTCAACAGTTTTGTAGACTTGAAAATCCACAAGCAGCTTGTAATAATTTCTGTGATTGCGAAACTGTTCGAATTTCGGGA
>CASFJH010000006.1 GCA_949294845.1 uncultured Bacillota bacterium
CCGTAAAAACCCGACGCGAAAAGCGTCGGGTTTTTTTTACAGTTGCGGATTGGGACGAAGTACCTTTTGTCTGATAAAGTCGCGGCGACGGGAAATTTTCCGTCCTAAGATCTGCTTTGCTCGCGGCACAGATCGGCATAAGCCTCTTTGAGGCGCTTAAGGTGCAGCTTTTCGTCGAGTATGATACGGCTTATAAGGGAAGATACCGCGTCGTTTTCGAGCAGAGCGAGCATTTTTTCATATCCGTCGATCGCCGCAGTTTCGCCCGCGATATCGGACAGCAGCATTGACGCCGGGACAGTGGTGTAATCGACATAATCTGACGAATAATAGCAGCGCGGAATCGGCGGACAGGCCGTATAAATGGGGTTTGCGCCCAGTCTCAACAGCGTTTCGCCCAGCAGATCGAGATGCCGCATTTCGGCAATGGCTATGTCGGTCATTAGTTCCGCCAGCTCAGGCATATTCTTGTAGCCGAACTGCAAACCGTGATAAACGTACTGCAGTATCGCGGTCAGTTCGCTTCCTGCCGCGGCGTAAGCCGGCGAAATAATTCTTGCCGCGCGCATATCGGGACCTATATTGCTGAGGTCGGGATAAGGCAGATCTTCCATAAGAGCTTTGCCCATAATTTTCACCTCCGGAAAAGTTCCATATTATATATGCAGGGAAGCAACAATGTGAGAAAAAAGGCAATAAAAAAGCAATTTTTTTCAAATATATAAGAAAAGTTGCTATAATAAAAGTAATATTACATTTTTATTGCGGAAAAGACCGTTTTTTGTTAACAAGAAACGCGGTTAAGTATTATACGATTTGCAATAGCGCAACGGAGTGCTGCTTACCGACAAGAGGGGAAGTAAGCACTCTTTTGCAGTTAAGGAGTTATATATGGCAAAAGGAGAAAGAAAAAGATCGCTTCCGGTACTGATGACGGTTTTACTCGTTATCGTAACGGCGTTCGTAATTGCGTGCGGCAGCGGCAGCAAGGACGGACAGCTTTCGGCGGTCAGAACCCTCAGCTCGGAAACCGTGCAGGTCGCCAGAAGCGCCTATAATCTCATCACTACCGACAGACAGAGAGAGTTTGTCACCAATTATCAGACTCTGCTCGACGTAGAAAAAGCCGTCCGAGACGTCAAGAGCGAGCTGGGCGCGGCGGCGCAGATAGCTTCCGTCACGCTTAAATCGCGTCCGACCAAGCTCGAGTACAAGGCCGGCGAAACTTTCGATCCGACCGGTATGGTGGTTGTCGCCGTGTACGACGACCTCTCCGAAATAACCGTCACCGATTATACCGTTGACAAGACCGTGCTCGCCATGGGCGACAGCCAAGTCACTATCTCTTACGGCGGCAGCTCGGCGGTGGTCTATATCAGCGTTTCCTCCGCGGACAGCACCGATACGGGCAACGAAGGCGGCTCGGGCGGTAAGAAGGGCTGCGGCTGCGGCGGAGTTGCCACAGGCGCCAGCATACCCCTTGCCGTGTTCGGACTCGCGCTTACCTATATACTGATGCGCCGCCGCAAAGGCGAGTCGCGCCGATAACGTTTCGGAAAACAGTCGGTTTAGGCGAGTCGCGCCGATAATGCAGGCGCGAACTATGAATAATCATTTACATTATTGACCGAACGGGCCGGACTTTTGTCGGGCCCGTTTTTTTACTGCTCTTACGAATATGCCGGAATATCGGGCTTGAAAAGCAGCGGAAAACGATGTTTCCGTAAGGCTTTTCGGCGTCTTGAAAACGTCGTTTTCCGCCGGCCGATACAGGCTGCAACGTCGTCCGCGGCGGCGGTTTTCGGGGGCAAATCGGGCATTAAACTTAATGATTGACAAACTGTAAAATCGAGTGTTATAATAAAAAAGATATTAAGAGCGAATGTTTTGCTCGTTACATTTCAAGTAAAAGAAAAATAGTGAATTTTAAATTCGAGTTTTCTGGCGGGAGGGAAACGATGAAAAAAAGAAATTGTTTGTTTGCAATGATTACGGCAGTTTTTATGCTGTTCGCGCTTACCGGTTGCGGAGGTTCCGACGGCATAAAGGTTTCGATAACCAATAAGGCCGATCTGACAGCCGCATGGACCGAGGGCGACGCGGACAGAACGATCGAACTTTCTTTAAGCGAGCCGTATACGTTGGAGACGGTTGAAGTTACAGTTACTTCCGACAACGTGGACGTAGTGCGCGCTGAAGGATTGAAGCTCATAGCTGTCGGGGGGGGGACAGCTACCCTTACCGTGTCTGTTATGGGAGTTGCGGATAGTGTAAGCATAACTGTTGCGCCGAAAAAAACCGGCGTTAAAATACTCAATAAAGATCAGCTTACCGCAGTATGGACGGTCGGCGACGCAGACCGCACGGTAGAGGCCGCTTATACTACGACGAAGGACGATGAGCCCGCTGCTGGAATCAGCGTCGAGTCGTCCGCTCCTGCCGTGGTGGAGGTTGACGGAACCGCGCTGAAAGCTAAATCCGTGGGAATCGCCGAGATAACGGTTTCCGGCGCCGGCTTTACGGACGCCGTGACGGTATCGGTACGTCCCGATATAGAATCGGTTGCCGTCAGCGGAAAAACAGAACTTTCCGCCGAATGGGCGTTGGGTACGTCGCGCACACTGGCCGTCGTTTATGCTCCTGCCGAATATTATACGACTGAAAACACGGTTCCCGTTATCGTGTGCGAGCCCGCCGGCATTATAGAGGCCGACGGTTATGTGCTGACTGCCAGAGAATGCGGAGAGGCCACCGTTACCGTAACGGTGCGCGGTCAGTCCGATACGTTTACCGTTAACGTGGATTACGGTAAGCCAGTAATAAGTCTTACAGGAGGCTTAGGGTTTACTCAGACCGACGACGGAGGAGAACTTGAAGGAATAGAGGGCGAGGCCCTTACGTTGCCGCAGGCTGCCGCAAGTACAAGCGACGGTCAGGATATTACTGACCTTATTGAAATACAGTATCCGGACGCCGCTACCGAGCTGCCCAACGGCAAGGTTTCTTTTCCCAAGGGATCGTTTGATATAGTTTATAAGGCGGCGGATCCGCGCGACGCGAGCAAAGTAACAGAAAAGACCGTGACGGTAAACGTTTACAGAGAATTATTTGCCGGCGGTGACAACACATGGAAAGCTTTAAACGAGCTTGCGCAGGATGAGGATCAGACCGCAACAACGACAAACACCGGATATACATACGCGCAGTTCAACATAGAGGCTTCTACCGAGTATTATGCCGAAGCGACTTTCACTATCCCCAATCCTACGGGCAACGTCATAACCGGACTCGCGCACTTTACGGGCACAGGCGAACAGAATGAATTCATAATAGGCAGCGTGGACCGCGGCAGCATAGAAACTCAGCGCAACCATAAGACGGGAATATTCAGAACTACCGGCGAGGGCGCGTGGAACCTGGACGAAAATCAGGTAACGATGTTTTA
>CASFJH010000007.1 GCA_949294845.1 uncultured Bacillota bacterium
CGGCGGATACGAGTACGCCGGAGAGCCTAAGCTGACTATCAGCGTGGAGCTGTTCAAGGAGCTGTGCGACGCGAAGCGGGACGGATACGCGTTTTCCGACGAAGCGGCGGCCGAGCTTAAAAAGCTGAGCGACGTGCTGGACGCGGAAAAGCGCCGGTAAATTCCGGTAAAAATAGAAATTTTGTAAAAAGAGCGGCTGAAAATGCCGTTTTTTTTATTAAAATCATAAAAAGCCGGCAATATTCCTTACTTAAATATCTGGACAATATAAAACTTAAATGATATAATTGTATATAGTTATTATACTTTATATAAGATATATGCGGGCGGTAAAAAGCCGTGGTAAAAAAGGCTGAATATTTACCGCATAATCCTGTATAATTTATACATCACAAATAAACACGGGAGATTTTTGTATGAAAGAGGCTATCGAAGTAAAGGCGCAGGGCGACAAACTGGTCTGGAAGCTCGACGTTGATATTCCCCCTAATACCGAGGTGCTTGCGCATGAAGGAGTGCAGGCAATTCTTATGTATAACGGCATGGTTCTCAACCACATACGTCCGGGCAGACGTGAAAAGGTCAATACCAAAGGCTTTTTTGAGAGAAAGGACCGCGGCGTTTACGAGCTGTACGGAGTCAATACGGGCAAGCAGATTCAGCTTAACTGGGGCACCCGCACCAGTCCGGAATATAAGGACGACGGTTACGGCGTGGTTCTGCAGGTCAAATGCTACGGGCGCTGTACCGCCAGAGTGGAAAATCCCGGCACGCTGTTCCGCGTAATGCTTGCCGACGGAGACACGCTTACCGAAGAGGGGCTTAAAAAGTACGTCGCCGAAAAGTTGAGCGCCGCCTGTACCGAAACGGTAGCCGAGGTTGCCGCCGAATACCGCGATAAGTCGCGTATCGAAGCTTCCGGCGCGCAGGTAGCGGAAAAGATGATGATGAAGTTCCGCAGACTGTTCGAGGAAAATTACGGACTGATCGTGGAGGATTCGTCCGTGCTGGGCATTAAGGTAACGGGTGCGGAAGAGCTTGACCGCAAGACTACGGAAATCGCTTCGGCTAAGCTTGACTCGCAGCTGTCCGACGAGGGCAAGCACCAGGCAATGAACGCCGTCGACGTGCTTAAAGGGCTTAACGACGCGACTTCCAAGCCGGCGCCGCAGAGCGCGCCCGCGCCCAAGCAGGCGGCCGCGCCGCAGCAGCACGACTACAAGTTCTGCGTCGACTGCGGCAAAAAGCTTCCGCTTGACGCAAAGTTCTGCTCGGGCTGCGGCAGGAGACAGTGACCGCGTGCGCGTTAAGCGCGATAATCCGGATTGACTGTTGCTTGTGTCGCAGACAGCGACCGCGTGCGCGTTAAGCGCGTTACTGCCGTTAGCAACCTGACGCCGCGCGGCGACCGTACCGCACGGCCGTAAAATAAAAAATCATCTCAAAAGGAGAGGCTTTATGAAAGAAGAAAAAACGCTGAAAGTCGTTCAGCAGTCGCGTCAGGACCTCATAAATTACATGAGCGACATGATACAGCGCACGACCGACGAGAGCTTCAGAAACGATTTAAGAGAGCTGCGCAGATATATCGAGCGCATCGAGCCGTGCAAGAATCTCAAGGCGCTCGAGCTTGACCGCAAGATCGAGGGCATGATCAGGGAATTCAGGGATTACCGGTTAAAGCATGACAGTATTCTGAGCAGAAAGAGCGCGGAGAACGCGCTGGGCGCGCCGGTGTATGCCGACGCCAACCGCGAAATGTTCGACGCCGTGTCCGATATGCTGGAGACCATGCTTACCGAGCGGCGCGAGCTTGATCCGCCCGAGGAGCTTGACAAAAAGGCGCTGAAAAAGCTGTCCGAGCACGAGCGTGGCAGATACGAGGCGCGGCTTAAGCGTACCGAGAACGCTGAGAGCGTCTGGGGCGCCGAGGCGGACATACGCGTTCTGCAGATGCAGAGCATAGGCATTGCGGCTAACCGCAAAGTGGACGAGCTCAAGAAAGAGAAAATACTCGCCGCGCTCGCTCAGGACCGCACTAACGAAGCGTTAAGGCGCATGCTTGCTTCGCTCAACCGCAGTATCGAGGCGCGCCGCATTGAAGAAGCCAATCTTGCCAAGCAGATCGAACAGATACGGGCTTACATCGTCGCATTGCAGAACGAGGAGAACGAGGACGTTATCGATTCTCTGTCGCATACCGGCAAGAATCTTGCGGATAAGTTCTCCAAGGTTCATTCCCGCACTAAAGAGAAAGCGGAAGCGCGCAGCAAAGCCGGCAAGAAGGTGGACGTCATTATGGACAGCGCGATGGACGTTATGCGCGAGAACGCCGCCACTTTGGGGCAGAGCGTAAACGACGATATAGATATGGAAATAGAGCGGTTTCTGCAGAAACAGCAGGAGCTGGATCTCGGCAGCGTCGGAGGTTCGGGCGCTGTAAAGAGCAATAAGGAGGATGTACGTCAATGAGGCGCGCAAAGGTTCAGCCGGAAGATTCCGGCATGGAGGAGATAGAGCGTAAGACCAAGCTGAAAGAGACTATGGAATCGCTCAATAAGCTCATTGAGAAAATGGATCGCAAAAAGGACGAAATGCTGGAAAAGGCGCGCGCGGCTATGGCGCGCGGCAGCCAGACTTCGCTCAATCTCGCCAAGGTGGGACTGGCAAACGCGCTTTCCACCCGCAAACGCGCCGAGGAAATGCTGCTGCAGCTCGATATCATGTCGTCTATGCGCGATATTACCGAGCTGACCAAAGGCTTCCTTTCGGTCGTATCCGAAACGTGCGGCGAGATTCAGGCGTTCTCCAAAGGCAATAATTTCAATAAAGTCAGCAAGGAAATGGCAAAAGCTTTCGAAGCGGTCAACGAGCAGAGCGACGGCATAGCCGAGCTTATGGAGAGCAGCTCGATGTCCATGGACGCTCTCAACTTCAATTTCTCAGGCGAGCTGCAGGACGAGGTTGACGCGCTCATAGGCGGCACCGCCGCAGCGGCGGAGAACGCCATGGACGACGAGATTACCGCCAAGATTGAGCGGCTTAAGCGCACCGAATAGGGAGGACGGAATGGATAACAAAGCCGAATTTTTGTACGAGGCTTTCAATATACATTACAACCGCGGAGTTGCCGCTCGCGAAAACGGTAATGTAAAGGAAGCCAAAAGGGAATTGCTCACCGCAGCGGAAACGCTTTCCAAGCTCGCCGACCTCTCGTCAGGCGAGCTTAAAACGGCGCGAAAAGAGCGCGTTATGCGGCTGTTGGAGATTGTGGAAAACCTCGAGGAGGAGGACGCCGCGCCCGAGCCTACGGTGCGCAAGCCCGATTCCGCGCCTAAAAACCAGAGCCGCGGCGGCAAAAGCGCCAAGACCGCCGAAAGCACGGAGACGCAGTGGGTTTCGGCGGAGCTTCCCGACGTCACTTTCGCCGATATTGCGGGTCTGGACGACGTCAAACTCGCTATAAAACAGCGCATAATCAATCCTCGGCTGCATCCCGATTTTTACAAGGCGTTCGATAAAAAAGCCGGCGGAGGCGTGCTCATGTACGGACTGCCCGGTACAGGCAAAACCATGATCGCCAAGGCGATTGCGGCGGAAGTGGGCTGCAAGTTCTATTCGGTCAGGTGCAGCGATATCGTCAGTAAATGGTTCGGCGAGGCAGAGCGCAATATAAAGAATCTGTTCGAGACCGCGCGCGGCGACGGCGAAGCGATTATATTCATGGACGAGTTCGAGGCGATAGGCGCCCGCCGCACCGGCAGCGAGTCGGCCACAAACCGCCTCGTCCCCGAGCTGCTTACTCAGATACAGGGCTTCGGTTCGGGCGGCGGTATGCTTATGGTCATTGCCGCCACTAACCGGCCTTGGGATATAGACTCGGCGTTCATGCGCCCCGGACGTCTCACTCAGCGGCTGTATATACCCCTTCCCGACGAGAAAGCCAGACAGTTCCTCATCGAAAAGGCGTTTAAGAAAGCGCCGCTTTCGCCCGACGTCGATATCGCCGATCTCGTATACCATACCGAGGGCTATACGCCGGCCGATATTATAGAGCTGTGCGAGGCGTGCAAAGTCATGCCCATTGACCGCGCTATCGAAAAGAACAGCCTCGAGGGCGAGATGATTACGCCCGAGGATATCGAAGCCGCTAAAAAAACGGTCAAATCAAGCGTGCAGCATAACGACGTCGTTATGCTGGAGAAATTTGAAAGGGGAGAACTTACCTGACAAGTTTTATGCCCGCGTATACCTCGCGGGCTGTCTCTTACTTTTCTTTGCAAAAAGAAAAGTAAGCAAAAGAAATGCAAGCAAAGCGACATGAGACCATAAACCCAATACCCGGTTCTTTTTGTTTCTCTTACTTTTCTTTGCAAAAAGAAAAGTAAGCAAAAGAAATGTGGGTAAAGCGACTTAAGACCATAAACCCCAATACCCGGTTCTTTTTGTTTCTTTTTCTTCACCTGAAGAAAAAGAAAAGGAGTAAGCAATGACTGAAAACGTATGTAAAAACTGTAACGCGCCGCTCGACTTATCGTTAGCTAAGAACGGAGTAATAACCTGCGAGTTCTGCGGCAGCAGCTTCACGCTGCCTAAAGCCGA
>CASFJH010000008.1 GCA_949294845.1 uncultured Bacillota bacterium
ACGCCCGTCTTGTTGTAGCGCGTCGAGTTGGTAAAGAACATCAGGTCGCCACGTTTGATGTCGCTGCGCGCGACGTGTTTGCCCTGTGTGACCTGGGTGCGTGTCGTCATGTTCAGGTTGATGTTTGCGCCGTAGTAGTAGATATACTGCATGAGCGACGAGCAGTCGTATTTGGTTTTGTCGAAGGAAGAAATGAGTTTTCCGCTTCCGTCGTGCAGGCGCGTCGCGCCGTAAATATAGGGGAACCCGAGCAGGCGAAGCCCTTCTTCGATGATCTTTTCAACGACTTCATTTTTGTATTCGCTCAGAGAAATGCTGTAGATTTCGGTATAGGAATTGCTCGCGCTGATGTAAGCGGTCTTGTTTTTGTAGAGCGTTTTATACCAGTCGCCTTCTCGTTCGAGCAGTGTGACCATGTCGTCTTTATCGAGATATCCCATCGAAGAATAGGATGAACCCGGGCCGCTTCGGATCTGCAGTCCGCCTACTTTGGAGCGGACATATTGTGCGTTGACCTCGACGGGGGCGGAAACATCCGTGTCCTCATCGGGTTCGGGACGCGGCGGATCTCCGGCGCCTTCGCCTTCGCTGCCTACTTCTTCGTCCTGATCTTCTTTATTGTCGTCCTGATTGCCATAGGAAGGGTGGGTGACGATGACTTCTGCTTCGCGCGCCGGCTGGATCAGCCCCGCAATCGTGCAGACGGAAAACATCGTAAATGACATCAGGATAAACATGATACGCGTTTTTAATGTTTTCATTGCGTTTCACCTCCGATCGACAGTATAACAGAAAATATGCAAATACGCAACGGCAAAATTCTGTTAAAAACGTCAAATTTTGCATAATGCAAAGTACTATGTTACGCATAAACAGTCTGTTTCTGAGGCATTGGAGTGGTGGTTGGTTCGTTGACTTTTTTGCGCTTTCGGAGTATAATCGCAAACAGTTCGGAGGTATAGCGCATGGGTTGGACGATTGCGGCAAGCATTGTCGGAGGCGTTGTTTTTTTGCTTTTGGCCGTCATGTTTTTTGTGGCGTTGGTCGGGTATCGGAAATTGTTTGATCGGCGGTACAACGGAAATTCGCATGTGCATTATTTTACGGCGGACGATTTTGAAGGATTGCAGGCGGAGCCGATCTGCTTTCATTCCGATCGCGGCGACCTTTTGCACGGCTTTATTTATCGCGATGCGGCGGTCCTCTCTGCGCGCGGGCTGGTCGTTTTTTCGCACGGATTCGGGGCGGGACACCAAGCGTATACGACCGAGATCGCTACACTTGCCCACGCCGGCTTTTGGGTGCTTGCCTATGACGGCACGGGGTGTGTTTCCAGCGAAGGCAAAACCTTCCGCGGCTTTGACCAGGGGCCGTTGGATTTTGCGGCGGCGCTTCGCTTTGCGTCGCAGGATGCGCGCCTGAAAGATTTCAAGCGCGTTGCAGTGGGGCATTCCTGGGGCGGCTTCTCCGTTCTCAACAGTCTATCGGGCGAGGTGCCCGTATGCGGCGCGGTGGCGATGTGCGGGTTTGTTTCCTGCGCGGGCGTGATGGCGCAGAGCGTGTTCGGGCATATTCAGCCGTGCGCCGCATTGTTTTCGCTGTATTTCCGCATTTTTAATCGCGTGCGGTTCGGCAAGGATGCCAACCGCAACGTTCTCCGTTCGCTGCGAAAGGCTACCGTCCCTGTTTTTGTGATTTACGGAAAGTCGGACTGTGTCGTTCCGTTTTATGGGAACGGAAAGCGCGTGCTGCGCCTGGCGGAAGATTTGCCGCATGTCCGTGGAATGCTGTGCGAAAACAAGGGGCACAACGTCTATCTGACGGAGGACGCGGAACGGTATATGAACGAGACGTTTTCGTCCATTTCCTCGCAGAGCAAAAAACAGCCGCAACTGGCAGAGGAGTTGTACGCAAAGGCGGATTACCGCAGAATGACGCAGGAAGATGAGGGCGTGATGCGTGCCGTCGTCGATTTTTGCTTGCAGGTGATATAATCGCCGATCGGCACGGCGATCCGATCGCGGCGCGGCTTCCGAAAGCCTGCAGGGAACTGCGCCGCACAATTTTCTTGAAAAGGTATGCGGAAACAATTGACAAGTCGGCGCCTTTTCGATAAAATGTATAAGACAGTGCTTGTGAGTGTTTTCATTGTGCAAGTTTGCTGCTATGGCTCAGCAGGTAGAGCACGTCCTTGGTAAGGACGAGGTCCCGGGTTCAAATCCCGGTAACAGCTCCAAAAAAATATACCCCGGCATAGCCGGGGATTTTTTACAATGCGGGCATAGTCCTGTTATCTCTACTCCCTTCCACTTACATAATTCTCGTAAGATCGCTCCTACTTCCAACCTTTTACTTTCGTAAAATTTTTTCCTTCTATATTTCGGCGCAAATACTATATGATACTTGCAATTCCAACTCGTATGTGCTGATTATTCTTGTCCATTCGGGTCTCCTTTTTTCGTGTGCAGTTGCCAGACCGCTCACTCTATTCTACCAGAGTCCCTTTCGGATGTAAAGCTTTAAGCTTTACTTAACCCCCGGACTATCCGGGGGTTTCTTTCGCCAGAAAAAACCCGCTTATTACAGGCGGGTTTTTATTTTAATAAATTGTTTTTTTACCTTCTGCCCTTCGTGGAGGCAGAAGGTCTTATGAGATTTTAAGCGTTCAGCTGACGGTAAGCGAGAAATCGGAGAAGCGCGCCGCGCAGCCTACCGAAATAAATCCGACGGCGTTTTCGGCTTCCAGTATTTCCGCGTCGCTGACGGTCACAATGAACTCGCCGTTTGCGTAAAGCGAAATTTTATCGCCTTCGCCTACCAGTTTAAGCGTGAGGCTGTCGCCGATATACTCGGTCTTGCTAAGCTGGGTAGCTTTCCAGTCGCCGGTCCGTATCCAATAAAGGACGGGCTTATCGAAGCCGGCGTTATCCTGGAACATGAACGCATACTCCACCGAAGCGGTACGCACGACGATGCCTGCCATCGGATATTTTTCTTTTCCGTCGAGAGCGAGCTTATCAATCTTTGTTTCGACGACGTACTCCGTGCCGGTGCTTGCGAAATACTTGATTTCGCGGCCGTTAGCGGTGCTTGTTACCGAATCCGCGTCAGAGCTCCACTCGCGCGATGAGCCGTTTACCGTAGTGCCGCCTATGCTGACGGACGTCTGCGGCGCTATAGTGTTAAACCGCGCGTCCGTCAGAACGGTCTGATCGGGACTGACGTCAAGCTTTACCGAAAGGAAGCCGACGTGCGAAAGGGTTACCACGCTGTCTCTAGACGGAACCGGCACCGAATACGTTCCGTCGGCGTTGACGGCGCCGTCGTAGGAAAGCTTGCTTACCGCGCTTTCCACGCTGATTTTAACCGAAGAGACGTTGAAATACGATTGATATGCCGAGTCGACCGATACCGTACCGGTCACCTGCCGCCATTCCTTATACCCCTCCGTCGCCGCCTTTACCGACTCGGAATCGAGCCTCAGCCAGTAATCGGAGAAGCGCGTTCTGTGTCCGACGCTGCGCAGGCCGATCGCCGAGCGCTGACCGAGCAGTCCCGATTCGAGCGCGGGAGACGACGAGTCGAGCACGGTGACGAGCTGTCCGTTTGCAAACACATACAGGCTGCCGCCGGTCGAAACAACTTTAAGGGTAAACGCATCGTCGACGTAATCGGTATATCCTATGACCGTAGCCTTGTAGGTTCCGGTAGTGCGCACGGCGTAAAGCGTGAGTCCCTGGAACGGGCCGGCCTGAATAAGTATGGCGTAGCCGAGTTTTGCGGTACGCATTTCTATACCGGCCATGGGGTAAGCTTCGGCGCCGGTCGTGTCCAGTCTGTCCATAGTAGTTTCGACGACGAACTCGGCGCCTGTAGCCACGAAATATTTGGTCTCGCCCACGCTCTTCTGCGCTTTGGTGCTGGTTACAGAATTTTCGTCGGCCAGCCACTGTTCGCCCGAACCGGTGACGAGCGTACCGCCGACGGATACCGTCTCGATGGGCTTGAGCAGACCGAACTGCGCCTCGATCAGCTGGTCGGAAGGAACCTGTACGCCGTTAACGCAGGTGTCGAGCATATATTCGTGCGAGAACCTGAGATCGTACTCGCCTACGGGAAGAAGCAGCGAGAACGTGCCGTCGCCGGCCGCGTAACCGCTGAACACATACTCACGGCCGTCGTCGGAGGATACGGCGTATATATCCGTCGCGCCCGGGTTGATTCCTAGACCTGCGTATTCCGTCTTGACGGAAATCTTTCCTTCTACCGAACGGAACTCGGACGGGAAGTTGACATAGATTTCCACTTCGGCCGAGGAAACCTTATATTGTATCGCGCTGCCGTCGCGAACTATGTACGAACGTCCGGCTATAGACACCTCGGCTATATCGGACGACATGCCTTCAAAATCGACCGAAATCTCGAGAACGCTGTCCTGTCTTGCGTACTGCCTGCCGCCGTCCTCCACTACGACAGCTCCGCCGGTCGGCGTAACCCTGATTCTGTCGGCATTATCGCCGGTGAGGCTGATCTCGCCGTAAAGCTGTTTGCGTATGACGCCGAGCGCTTCGTCTCCGGTTAAGAACGTATTGAGCGTATACTCGACGTTACATACGTTGGTGACCGTAGTGACGAGGCCGTAAGCCGACATTGCGTCGAGACGTTCGTACTCCATGCGGTGAATAAGCACATAATCGGCGTCGGTAAGCTCGGCCTCCTCTTTCACGTCGACATGATTGTGTCTCAGTACTGCAACGTACACTGCGAGCATTTTTCCGTCGTGAACGACTCTCACGCTGTACTTTTCTCCGTCGAGAGCGCCGTCGGACGTCTGGCAGACTCCTGTGCTGTAGCCGCCGGAGGTGGTATACTGCACGCCGAAATTCCAGTCCATTTTATCCATAACGCGGAAATCGGAGCCGAACAGAATAAAGCCGATCATGCCGTTTCTGTTGGAGATTACGAAGCCGGTTCCCGGCATTATCTCGGTGCCGGGCAGACATTTGTTTTCGACGGTAAACTCTATAACGGCCTGACGCCCTATCTTACCGCTCAGGTACATGGGTGCGTTGCTCGAGCCGGACATCGCATTCACAATGCCCTCTTCGGCGCGGCTTATATCGTAGCGGTCGGAGACCGAAACGGCGTTTATTCCGTGCTTCTGCGAAACTATATTGGCGCCTATGACGTAAGGCTCCATTTTTATCAGTCCGCGGCTGTCCGGATCGTCCGCATTGACTACATAAGTGCTGTCGGTAATGCCGTTGAGATCGATCTCGTAAACATAATCCTTGAATCCGGGCGAACTGAACAGTATCTCGTACACTCCGGAAGAGCGGACATTACGCCCGCCTACGGTGTACTCGCCCTCTTTATGGAGGTAGTCGATGTAGAACGCGCCCGAGTTGGACGTTTTGTCCGAATAGTACAGCGTCTGCCCGTAAGTCTTGTCTTTAACCGTCATCGCCGCCATGTTGACCGTAGGAAGCGACGAGTCGTCCTCATACGATACCGCGGAGACCAGCGTACCCGAAATGCGCACCGGCGAAGAGGCGCTGAGACGTTCGAAACCGACTTTAAGCGATACTCCGTCCGTAATGTTTTCAAGAACATAAGAGCCGTTATCGTTAGCCGCTACAAAGTCGTCATACAGATCACGTCCCATATTGCTGAATTCGGTCAGAACGTAGCCTGCGCCGGGATTGACCGACAGCTGCAACGATCCGCCTTTGGCGACGACTTCCGCCGCGGGCGATACGGTTCCGCCCGGCGCGACGTCGGCCTGGACGAGGAACACGTCGTTTTCGAGAAGATATGCGCGCGTCTCCTCCTCGGTCATCGATTTCGCCGAATAATCGGTATATATCGTATTGCTGCCGAGCGAGTACAGACCGGGCACCGCGTCGCCGTCGAGATAGCTTACGCGCTCGGAATATACGAGTTCGTCCTCAATAAAATAGATCATGAGCGAACCGTATTTGACCATTTTGACCTGCAGATGCGGTTTGTCGTTGGTGCCGAGCACGCCGTTAAGGCACTTGGCCGAATACAGAACTCCGGTCTCATACCAGCCGTCGTCGGGATACGCGGTCTGTAAGCGGAAGGAAATGGTCGATCTGTTGACGTAAGAATTGAGGTTAATGAACATCGCGCGGTAGCTGACGTCGTTCTTCACGGCGATCAGGCCGACCTGAGGATTGGAGTCGTTTATCGCCTTGACCGGCTGGAGCGTAGCCTCGGCGACGAAATACTCGCCGCCCACGTCGCGGAAGAACAGCGCCTGTTTGCCCGACGCCACGGACTGAACCTTTCCGCTTTCCGCCTCGCTGAGATCCCAGCCGCACGACTTGGCAAGCCCGTTGGCGGCGTTGCCTACGGTAACGCCGTCGCGCTCGTAATTGATATATCCGTCCGGCCCGAAACGCTCATAGGTGCTGGGAGTGCGCTCCGCTCCGAAAAGATGCGAAACGTCGGTGCGTATCTTTTCGTCGGTAATCGAAGTGCGTATCATATGATAGGACGCATAAACGCGCACCGCGTCGGGATAGCCTTTTTCGTACTCGGAAACGTCCACGTTGAGAGAATCCCAAGAGACGAACATCTCAAGCGTCATGCACGTCGTCGCATGGGAGTTGGGTTCCCCGATCGTTCTGGTCACGCC
>CASFJH010000009.1 GCA_949294845.1 uncultured Bacillota bacterium
TGCGCCTCGCGCTGCTTCCCGATCTTGCCGATACGGACGAGCCCTTTGTCTACACGTTTGTATGCGAGTATCCGTCAGACGCCGGACGCGGTGAAGTGTACGTTTACGCCGACGGAAGCTCTTCGAGGGAGAAGCGCGTCCAATGTCCGGCAGTGTATTCGGTGTGTTTTGCGGCTTATAACGATAATTGGCAGTATTCGGGGACGGACGAGATGAAGACGGTGCGGTTTATCGTCGATATGCCCGTCACCGGCCGGCTGTATGCCTGCGACATACTGTATTCGTGAAACGGAGGGGAATTGTGCGTAAAACGTCAATAACGCCCTCGCGTTTTCGCGGAGGGTTCTCTATATCGGAAGTAATAGTGTCGATGGCTCTTATAATCATGCTGTCCGTAGCCGGATTTGCCGCGTGTTATATCGGTCTGTCGATGCAGCAGAGTGCCGACAGAAGCGTGGAGATTTGGAGTATTTCCGACGCGATTTCCGACGCCTTCGGGCTGGCGCTGGACGACAGCGGCGGAGTTTCGGACGACGAAAGCAAAAAAGCGGATTTTGTGCTCGCGTTCAATAAGCGCATCGCGTTTGCGGTCGACTGCTGGGCGCCCGACGTCAAAAGCTTCACGGGCAGCTATGCTCTCGACGGCGGCGAATGGACCGTCGACGTCGTTACCGAGGGCAAAACCGATTATGTCGCCGTTCCCGACGGCAACGGCGGCTTCGTTACCGAAGAGCGCATTGTGGCGTCAAGCGGGCTGAGTCTGACATATTCGGGCGTGCATAACGGCAGCGCCTCGTTCATCTTTGTTTACAGGTATTTTACTCCGGATATCGAAGTCCGCACCACCGTCAACGTGCGCACAGGCAATTATTATCTGGACGTGGAAGGTTACTCCTCCGGCAAAAAACAAGCGACTTATACGTTGCGGGAGGTGTATTCATGAAAAATCTGCTGCGCCGCTTCAGGCGCGCCCTTACTATCGAATACGCCATAGTGATGATGACGCTTGTCGCCGCTTTTGTGGCGCTCATACTGACAACCGCGTCCGTTACCGGTGAAAAAGCTTCAGGATACCGCAAGTACACCGAGCGCAAGAGCTTTCTCGACGAAGTGGCGCGCACTTATATCGAGTCTTACTGCGGCGGCGAGGGAGACGTGCGGCTGGAAGAGCTGTATAAAGACAACGATTACAACTTCAGTTTTACCTATTCGCAGGACGAGCTTTATGTCAGACAGGGCTCGGAGCACGCAACGATCGAGCTGTACGTCGCTCTGGCGGACGTCGACGGCGACGGCGTGCGCGAGCCGGTCAGATACGTTTACGGGTTGGGCTGAGCATGGAACTTTTCGTTTTCGTTTCGGCTACGGTCATATATGCGGTGCTCGGACTGTGTTTCGGCAGTTTCCTTAACGTCGTCGTTTACAGACTGCCGCGCGGGCTTAATCTGGCGCGCCCCGGCTCGCACTGCACTAAGTGCAATCACCCGCTGGCGTGGTACGACAACATACCGCTGCTGTCGTTTATCATACTGAGGGGCCGGTGCCGCTACTGTAAAGAGCCCATTTCTCCGCGGTATTTCGTCGTTGAAGCGCTCAATTGCCTTTTGTGGGCGATGTGCGCGGCAGTGTGGCGCGATTCGCTGCCTTTCGCCGCGGTGGCGGCAGTCGCTCTTTCCGTTCTGCTCGCCATGGCGCTGTGCGACGCGGATCAGATGTTTATACCCGACAGCCTGCAGCTTTGTCTGCTCGTTACCGCCGTCGTCGGAATTTTTACCGACGAGGCCGTAGTCTGGAGCGAAAAGCTTATCGGTCTTGCGGTCGGTCTTGGATTCTTTCTGCTGTTCTATCTCATATCGTTTCCCATGTTCGGCAGAGAGGGACTGGGCTTCGGCGATGTCAAGCTGATGGGATCGGCCGGTCTGCTGCTCGGATATAAAGCCGTTTGCTGCGCGATAATTTTTGCGCTGATGCCTGCTTTTATCGCAGTGGTCGCGCGGCGGCTGACTTATGACGGGCGCAGCCTCATGGAGGACGACTCGTTTCCGTTCGCGCCGTATCTGGCTTTCGGAATATGCGTCGCGCTGTTCTTCGGAAACGAGCTCGCCGCAATGTATCTGACGTTTATTTCGTAACGTATGCCGGAATCGCGCGTTAAGCTCGTTTAACAGCCGTGCCGCCTTAAAGCTCGTTTTGTAACGAGTATGCCGCAAACTGCCTGAAGTTTGTCCGGCAGCGGCCGCAAATGCAACTGACATTTATTTCGTAACGGGGTTTGCCCGGAAGGACAGGCTTATATGAAACTGTTTGTAGGCTTCGACTTGCAAAACCACAACATCAAGATTCTCAACGCGGAGAAGGCGGCTGATACTGCCGCCACCGAGTATCTGCATTTTTCCTCGCGCGTTTTTACCGACGAGTTTTTCGATGAAATGCAGAAGCTGCTGGAAAATTACTTTTCCGAACGTCCCTCGCTGAGAAATCTTCCCGTTTACGTCGTGCTTCCCGACGAGGCGGTCGGGTTTGAAACGTTCAATCTGCCCAATATGCCGAGGGTAAAGCTTATTCAGGCGCTCGAAGCCGAAACTAACAATCTTTACGAAGGCAGGCAGAAGAATTTCAAGATAAACCGTTTTCAGCTTGCGCAGAACAAACAGTATTCCACTATCGGCGCGGTATACTTCGATAAAAAGCTGGTTGCGAGAATTTACAGAACGCTTTCCGACGTTAAGCTGTTTCCCAAGGATACCACTTACAGCGGAAACGCGCTTTTAAACTCGGCGTTTAACTTTTCGTCGCGTCTGCGCGGAAAAAGCTTTGTTTTTGCCGATATGCATCTCGATTATACGGAGATCGCCGTTTCGTCAAAAGGCAGGACTCTCGGCACCGCCGTCATACCGCACGGACTGGCGCTTTTAAAGACGGACAAGATAGAGCAGGAGTACATGAACACCGATCACTCGGTGGGCGAGCTTGCAGTAATTAACGCAAGAGAAGCAGCGCGCGCAAAAGCCCTTACTCTTTCGGACGGCGACGCGCCTAATCTCGTCAACGAGGACTCCACAATAGAGGACTTCGCCGTGGAAGACCGTCCCGCAGGCGAAGCCGCCGGCGCAGCGGCAGATGCTGAATCCGCGACTGCAGACGGAGCAGCCGGCGCAGCGGCAGACGCTGAATCCGCAACCGCCGGCGGTCAGCCGCGCGAAGCCGCCGCTCTTACGGCGGAAGCCAAGCTCACGGTAAAGCCGGAGCCGGAGGGGACCGAGTCGGCTGCTGCGGACGGAGCCGAGTCGGCTGCTGCGGACGGAGCCGAGTCGGCGACAGACGCGGAGCCGGCTGCTGCAGACGGGGCAGAGTCGGCGACGGCAGACGGTTTTTCCGGCGACGACGAGAAGGGCGACGACGGGCTGCTTACCGCTGAAGACGTCGAGCAGCCTAAGGTTGCCGTTAAAAAAATAAAGGTATACAGGAAGATGCCGAGGCGATATCCTAAATTCATGATGCGCGAGATTCCCGACACGGAAGAGGGGTTTATGTACGAGAATTTCCGTACGATAATGAAATGGATACTGCTGTATGCCAGACAGGCCGCTTTGTCCGAATATACGGCGTCGCCCGATTTTATAGTTGTCAATATGCCCAGGGACAAGTATTTTCTGCTTGACAGAGCTAACGAGGAGCAGGGAGACGGCATAAAATTCCGTCCTTTCTCCGCGGCGGACAAGCTGTCAGACGAGATACGCAACAATCTCGCTCTTTACGGCTGTATGTTTGCGCGTCATTTCAACAAAAATCATAATTTCTGATCGGGGGATTTAAGTGAAAAAATACAAGTACAGCGCTATAAATCTCAACGGTAAGAAGTTCGAAGGGACGTTTCTGGCCGAAAACGAAAAGGATCTGAGGCGGCAGCTTGCCAAGCAGAACCTTTATCTCGTTTCGGCGCGCCCCGATACTGAAAAATCGCCCAATCCGTTTTTCTCGCTTACCGGCAAAGTGCCCGTTAGCGAGCTTTCGGCGTTCTGCCGTCAGTTTTCCATAATGATAACGTCGGGAACGTCTATCGTCGATTCGCTCGGCATACTCCGCTCACAGTCTTTTTCGGGATATCTGAGAAAAGTGCTCACGCACGTTTTCGAAGATGTTAAGGCCGGTAAGCTGCTAAGCGAGGCTCTCGACAAGCACAAAAGGGTTTTCCCCGATTTCTTCAGAAGCATGGTGCGCGTGGGCGAGCTGTCGGGGGCGATAGACAAGGTGCTTGTGGCCATCGCGGATTACTACGAGACCGACGCCCGTATGCGCGCGAGAACGCGTTCCGCGCTGGTATATCCGGCTGTGCTAATAGTGATGGCCATAGGAATTATCGTGCTGATGGTGGCGTTTATCATTCCCACTTTCCAGGACGCTCTTTCCTCCCTCGAGGTAGATATGCCTCCGCTTACCGTGGCGCTTTACGACATGAGCGCGTATTTCAGGGCAAATTGGAAAACCATAGTTTTAATAGCTGTCGCCGTCGTTCTGCTGTGGGTGCTGTTCCTGCGATCGAAAAACGGCCGGTATCACTGGGACAAATGGAAGTTCCATATGCCCTTCGTCGGCAAGGTGGTAAGGAACAACGTTTCCGCGCGTTTCTGCCGCTCGTTCTCCCTGCTGGTGGCAAGCGGCATGGATATAGTCGATGCCATGGACGAGGTGTGTATAGTTTTCGGCAATAAATACGTCGCTTCGCAGTTTGCCAAATCGGCCGACGACGTGCGGCAGGGTATGACTCTTACAATGGCGCTCGAAAGCTACAAGCTGTTTCCCACAATGCTGGTTCAGATGGTCTCGGTTGGCGAGAAATCGGGCGAACTGGAGTCGGTGCTGTCGAGATCGTGCAGTTATTTCGAAAATCAGGTTGAGCGGTCGATTGCCGCCGTTACCGCGCTTATTCAGCCCATTATACTTTGCATTATAGGAATTGCCGTAGGCGTATTGTTCTATGCCGTTTACGCGCCGCTTCTGCGGGTTATGAACGATCTAGATACGTCTAAAGGCGCCGTCGGTTACGCCGCGCGCTCGCTGTACGCGCTGTTGCGGGGGATTTAAGGAGAATACTTATGGATCTTAATTACGAAATCCTGCAGTACTACGTCTATAAAAAGATCATAAAGCGTAAACAGATGAAAGCCGTTTACGAAGACTGCACGCGCCTCAAAATGCCCGTGGAAAACTACATGATCGCAAAAGGCTACTGCACCGAAGTGACCGCGCTCGCGGCTTTGGGAGAATTTTTCTGCCTGCCTTACTGCGAAATGGATATGCTCGAGGTCGACAGGTCGCTGCTGGAAAACGTAAGTTTCGCGTTCCTTCGCAAGCATAAATTCGTTCCCGTATCGATGGACCGCAAAGGCGTGCTGCTCGTCGCCGTCGCGCGGCCGCTGGACTTCTCGTCGATGTCGATGATCAGCCAGGTTTATGTCGGGCCTATGGATTTCGTGCTGGTGCCGTCCGTACAGATAGATATTTTTATCGATTCGATCGTCGCCGTTCAGTCCACGGCCGACGCGTTGCAGGATCTCCAGCGCGCCAAGGACAAGGAGCTTGTCGATTCGGCGATGCGCGGCGTATCGGCAAACATTATCGATAAGGACGACGACGTCATAAACAATCCGTCCGTGCGTCTGGTCGATTCGATCATCAAGGAGGCCGTACCCTTCAGGGCGAGCGATATTCACATCGAGCCTTTTGAAAAAGCGGTCAAAGTCAGGTACAGAATCGACGGCGATCTGCGGCTGCGCGCCGAATTTCCCATAGAGAGCTATCCGGCTATATGCGCCCGCCTCAAAATTCTGTCGGGCATCTCGATAGCCGAGCGCCGTCTGCCGCAGGACGGGCGTATCAGCATGACTATAAACGGGACCGATTACGATTTCCGCGTTTCCACGCTTCCCACCGTTTACGGCGAAAAATTCGTTATCCGCGTTCTGGACAAGACATCGTTCAACTTCACGCGTACCGATCTCGGCTTCACTGCGGAAGAGAATGTCGTTATAGACAAGATTCTCGCGCACGCATACGGCATAGTTCTGCTGACCGGACCTACCGGCTGCGGTAAATCGACCACGCTGTACTCGTTCCTCAAAGAGATCAACCGCCCCAACGTCAACGTTATTACGGTAGAGGACCCCGTCGAATACACAATGCACGGAGTCAATCAGGTGCAGGTCAACACCAAAGCGAACCTTACTTTCGCCAACGCGCTGAGAAGTATTCTGCGTCAGGACCCGGACGTTATAATGGTGGGCGAGATCCGCGACGAGGACACCGCCGAGATCGCGGTAAGAGCCGCCATAACGGGACACCTGGTGTTTTCCACGCTGCACACCAACGACGCGCCCGGCGCGGTCGTGAGACTGGAGGACATGAAGGTCAACGACTATCTCGTCGCCGACGCGCTTGTGGGAGTCATCGCGCAGCGCCTTGTCAAACGCCTGTGTCCTGCGTGCAAAAAGCGCGGTCGCACATCGGAAGCCGAAATGAAAATTCTCGGGCTGGATGAGCCGGCCTCGGTATTCAGACCGCAGGGCTGCCAGTTCTGCGGCAATACCGGCTATAAAGGCCGCGTGGCCGTTCACGAAATCATGTATGTCAGCGAGCGTATCAAATCGGCAATCACCGCTTCGCGCTCCGCCGACGAGCTGAGACAGCTGGCCGAAGAGGAAGGAATGGTCAACCTGTGGGACAGCTGCAAAAAGCTGGTGCTCAAGGGCGTTACGGATATTGCCGAACTCATGAGTCTGTACGACGACTGATAACTCAGCGTCAGATAATATTTTTTGGAGGAAGAACTGAAACTTATGAAAAAGATCACCAAAACCACTTGCGAAAACGGACTCAAATCGCTGATTTTCATCATTGTGTCCTGCTTCATTCTTTTCCTGCTCAGCGTTTGCAACGTTTTTCCGGTAGATGCTTCGTCATGGTATCTTATTTTATTGCTCTCGCTGGTGCTCGTTATTCAGTGGGGCGCGGCGGCTTTTATGCTTAATCTGCGCTCGGACGAGATAGGCGAAAAGCATTTCATGACAAAAAAGGACTGGATAATTACGTTCATTCCGGCAGCCGCGCTGCTGTTGCTGCTGCTTATACTTTACGTCTCGCTGTCCGGTTCGGTCGCGTTCTTTACGGTGAGGGCGGGCAATTTCTTTCTGTCGCTTATCATTCTCGCCGCCGGAGTGGGGCTGTGCTATCTGCTCGATTACGCATATATAGCCGCCACGGGCAAGAACCGCATCCAGACTACGACCGTTAAGATAGTCAAAAAGGAGAGCAAAAAAGCCGCCAAGCCGCAGCCTTCGCGCGAGGACGAAAAGGAAGCGCGCAAGCTCAACCCCGAAAACGAGATATTTCCCGATCTGGTAGGACTCGACAAGCAGTATCTGCTCAATCCGTATTATCCCGAACCTTCCGCTTCCGTAAGCCTGCGCGAGCTGTGCGACGGATTTAATTCGTATCTCGAAGCCAACGGTATGTACTACACCATGGAAACGCTGCGCTCTTTCGTCGCCGGACTTGCTTGCTCGAGATTTATGATACTCGAGGGACTTTCCGGCACAGGCAAAACGTCTCTGCCCAAATTCTTTGCGGAATACATAGGCGCCGACGTATGTTTCACTTCGGTGCAGGCGTCGTGGAAAGACCGCAGCGACATACTCGGATATTACAACGACTTCACCGGCAAGTTCAAGGAAACGCCTTTTTTGCGCGAACTGTACGAAGCGAGCTACCGCACCGACGACGTGCATCTGCTCGTGCTCGACGAGATGAACCTTTCCCGTATCGAGTACTATTTCGCAGATTTTCTGTCCGTTCTCGAGCTGGACGAAGATCAGTGGAAGATAGAGCTTATGCCGATTTCGACGGACGGGCATCTGCCTTCCAGACTGACCGACGGCTGTTCGGTGGTAATACCTCCCAACGTCTGGTTTGTGGGAACCGCCAATAAGGACGACTCCACTTTCACGATTACCGACAAAGTCTACGACCGCGCGGTCGTAATCGATTTCTCGCAGCGCAACGAGGCGCGCGTGGCTCCCAGACGCGTAAGTCCGCTGCATCTGGGCAAGGAGAGGCTCGAGCAGATGTTTACCGCGGCGGTCGACAATCCGTCTTGCAATCTCAGCCGCGCCGATTACGACAAGTTTTCCACGCTCACGCAGTTCGTTCTCGATACGTTCGACATCAACTTCGGCAACCGTATTCTCAACCAGATAGTGCGTTTCGTGCCGGTGTACGTTTCGTGCGGCGGAACTCCGGCAAAGGCCCTCGATCTCATGTTCGCGCGCAAAGTTCTGCGCAAGCTGGACGGCCGCTTCGACGACGGCATAAAAGCCGGTCTCGCCAAGCTGGAAAAGCTCATTATCGCGCAGTACGGTAAGACCGAATTCTCATCGACTCTGGAAGTTATCGCACGTCTTAAAAGGAAGCTGTTTTAATGTCCGTAGCCTCGCTTGAAAAATTCAACAAACAGTTCGAGAATAATGAGCCGCGTACCGTTTCGGAGATTCTGGCGCTGGAAAAGAAAGGCGAATTCAGCTTTTATCTGCCGGTCGCAGACAAACTGGATACCGAGACTCTTGTCGACAAGGTGGAGAGCTGTCTGCCTCAAATAGCCGAAGTTATACGCGCTCCGCATATTATTCTCAAGAGCGAATACAATCAGGTGCGCACCGAGCTTGCCGGCAACCTGTCGCCGCAGGGCATAAGAATGACCGTCAAGGATCCCAAGCTGTGGAAAAAGAAAAACGGCCGTCTGCGTCCCGAATACGTTTACGCCAGAACGAGCGAAGACGAGTATAACACTTACGAAAACCGCGTTGTTAAAGCGCTCATCGATAAGGTGGTAAGGTTCCTTAATCTGCCTATGGACTACGCCAAGGACGGCATAAAGAATATGTACGAGGCGTATTTCCAGAGCTCGGTGCTTAATAAACTGGATCTCGTCAAGCTCATGGACAAGGAGCTTTTCAAGGGCAGCGACAAAAAGGCGTATGCCGATTACAAAAAACTGTTCTATCTGCGGGCTAAGTTCGCACAGTTCAAAAGCAGCGCCTTTTACAAGATAATGTCGCAGTACCCGTCGTTTTCGGGTACGCCCGAGGCGACCAACCTGTTCTCGCATAACCGCGACTATAACGCGTGCTTCATACTGTGGCGGTTTCTTGACGAGTTCAACGCCGGCCTGTCGGTGCTGTCCCTTTCCGAACAGGAATCGGTATACTGCGCCTTTATATCTCTGGCGGCGATAGATATATATAAGAATATGGGCTTTTCCATAAAGGACGATTCGGTGATAACCGGCGTTGACAAAGGGTTCGCGCTGAAAAACTTCACTATGGAGAACCCGACTTTCAAAGTTATAATCAACGCCTCGGGCAAAAAGATAGAGATCAGGACGCAGTGCTTGAAAGCCAAGCTGCAGCAGACGACCGTTATCGCTTTGCATACCGACATATCGGAGGAATACGCTCCCGACAGCCAGTTCGTAGTCAGTCTGTACAAGACGGATTACAACGACCGCACCGCTTGCGTGGTTCCGGGCAACAAGGGGTCGCTGAAGGATCTAGAGTCCATAGTGCGCTGCACGGTATTCACTTTCGAGGTGGAGGAAGGCATTTACAACAAGCTTTGCATGGTGTGCGGTAGTCCGCTGCTCGAAGACAAGGGCTACTTTTTCAAGTGCGAGGACTGCGGAGCCGCATATTCGTTTATTGACGATAAGACTGTCTGGCTCAATCAGTTCAACGTGCTGAGCGAACACAATAAGGACGAATAGTTCTGCCTTCAAGCCGCTTTCCGGTTGCGAGAGCGGCTTTTTTAATAAGTTGCGTTATTTAACGCGGCAAAATATCGGCGCAAAAAGTTGCAAAATTTAAATTTTTTTGATATAATATCGATATGCGGAACAGAAAGCTGATAATCATGTTTAGCGTTTTAGCCGCGCTGGTGTTGCTAGTCGTGCTGACCGGCGTGGTATTTTCCGTGCAGCATATAGACGCCTATTGCTATAACGCCGACGATCCCGAACTGGAAGCTCAGGTTCAAGCGAGCACGGGCGTTAAAAAGGGCCGCAGCATTTTCGTCATCGACGAGGACGCCGTGGCAAAAAGCGTTGAGGAAAAAACCGATTATAAAGTTGCCGTCATAAATATAGAACGCAAGTTTCCCAACCGCATCTCGGTCAACTACGTCAAGGTCATGCCTTACGCTTATGTTTCGGACGGGGAAGAATACTACGAGTTCGGAAACAATCTGCGCATAATCTCGGTTTCGTCCGAAGAACCGCAGAACAGGATAAAGGTGTTTATGTCGGGCGACGCGGGCGGAGAGACGGGCGCGCAGGTAGCCGAAGGCGAGCAGGCCGACACGCTGACGCAATTGCTTAACGGATTCGTGCGGCTCGGTTACAGCGGAACCGTCGTTTCGGCCGGCGGCGAGCAGACGGCGGAAATGTGCGATATGGTTGAGCTTATCGATATGCGCTTCGAGTCTTCAATCTATATAAAAATGCGCGCCGGATGCGTTCTTCAGCTTATAGGCAAGACGGATATTTTTTCAAAATTACAGCTGGCGCTCACTGCTTACGCCAATCGAGACGACTGGAAAACTGGCGGAACGATCATAGTTTCCGGCGGCGCTTCGTCGCGCACTGAGGAGGATCGGTATCAGACGGCGCTGGAAACACGGGAATAAATTTGCAATACGCCGCGGAAATATTGTTGACATATCGGAAGCGGAAATATATAATATATATATTAGCCTGACAAGCAAAAGAGGAGAGACCAGTGGCACAGGACGTTGCGATACTTGATTTCGGATCAAGCAAAATAACCGTTCTGACGGGAGAGCGGGGCGTGAACAACACCATTACGGTAAACGGCATCGGCGAATGCGAGTATGCCGGTTTTTCCGATGGCGAATGGTTCGAGCCCGAGCAGCTTACCTATGTTATAGGGCACGCCGTCGCCAATGCGGAGACTAATTCGCGCACCACTATAAAGCATTTGTATGTCGGGGTGCCGGGCGAGTTTACCACGGCGGTATGCCGCGACGCCTCGGTCAATTTTCCCAGAAAAAAAAGGATAACCGAAGCGGACGTGGACGCTCTGCACTCGCAGAGAGACGAGTTTGCGTCGCTTCCTGATTATACGGTTATCAACGTACAGCCTGTTTACTATACGCTCGACGACGAGCGCAGACTTATTCAGCCGATAGGGCTTAATTCCACGCGGCTGGGCGGGCATATATCCTATATCCTTGCGGAGAACAAATTCATTTCGTTTATCGGCCGCATTATGGACGAAATAGGCATAGAATCGGTCGAGTACGTTTCCTCGCTGTTGGCGGAGACGCTGTTTCTTTTCGACGAGATAAAGCGCGACAGATATGTGCTGCTGCTTGACGTAGGGTACATTACGTCCAGCATCGTTCTTGCGCGCGGCGACGGTATATTATTCCAGCGCACTTTTTCGCTTGGCGGCGGCCATGTGACGGGAGACCTTGCGACCGCTTTGCAGATATCGTTTACCAAGGCCGAAAGTCTTAAGCGCAAAGTCGTTCTTTCGCTCAACGTGGGAGAGCAGGACGTTTACGAAGTTCTCTCGCGCGACGGTACTGAATCTTATCCGGCTCAGATGGTCAACGAGATTGTTACAGAGACCGTGGCGCGGCTGGCGCGCACCGTTAACAAATGCCTTTCGCAATGCGAATACGATTTTCCCGATTATATTCCGTTATCGCTTACCGGCGGCGGCCTGTCGTATATTAAGGGCGCGAGAGACGCGCTTAGCAAGCAGCTCGGCAAACCGGTAGAGATAGTCGGTCCGCCGCTGCCGCAGTTTTCGCGGCCGCACCTGTCGTCCAGCCTCGGCTTGATGGACATGGTACTTAATCAACAGACGCCTGCGCGCGAGAAAGGGTTTTTCGCCCGGCTCTTCGGCAGACAATAGATATTGAACGGAGGCTTGAATATGCAGATAGATCCCAGAGACAGGGCTACTCAACCAGCGCTTATAAAGGTAGTCGGCGTAGGCGGCGGCGGAAACAACGCCGTAAACCGCATGATTGCCGCAAATATCAAGAGCGCGCAGTTTATCGCAATAAACACCGATTTGCAGGTGCTTAATATGTCCAAAGCGCAGTACCGTATCCAGATAGGCGACAAGCTGACGCACGGACAGGGTGCAGGCGCCGATCCCGAAAAAGGGCAGAAGGCCGCCGAGGAATCCAAGCTCGCCATATCCGAGGCAATCAAGGACGCGGACATGGTATTTGTTACGGCAGGCATGGGCGGCGGCACGGGAACAGGCGCGGCTCCGGTTGTCGCCAGCATTGCTAAGGAAATGGGCAAGCTTACCGTCGCGGTGGTTACCAAACCGTTCGCTTTCGAAGGCAAGCTGCGCATGGATCACGCCGAA
The DNA here is from genome assembly GCA_949294845.1 of uncultured Bacillota bacterium. Taxonomy (GTDB): domain Bacteria; phylum Bacillota; class Clostridia; order Christensenellales; family Pumilibacteraceae; genus HGM11386. Next base: position 12,456 of record CASFJH010000009.1, read on the forward strand.
ATCGGTATTCAGAACCTTAAGAAGGTCGTCGATACCCTCGTGGTCATTCCTAACGAAAAGCTAATGCAGGTCGCAGCTAAGCTGCCTATAGTCGAGTCGTTTAAGTATGCCGACGACGTGCTGAGACAGTGCATACAGGGCATAAGCGATATCATAGTCACCCCGGCTCTCATTAATCTTGACTTTGCAGACGTTTGCACCGTCATGCGCAACAAGGGTATAGCGCATATGGGCATAGGCCGCGGCAAGGGCGAGCGCCGCACGGTAGACGCGGTAAAACAGGCGGTGTTCAGTCCGCTGCTCGAGACTTCCATTGAAGGCGCCACCAGCATTATTCTCAATATAATGGGCAGTATGGACGTCACCGGCGACGAAATCAAGGAAGCCGCCGACCTCGTGCGCGAAGTCGTCCATCCCGGCGCGAACATTATTTTCGGCGCGGATATAAGGGATACGCTTAACGACGAAATAATAATCACGGTTATCGCCACAGGCTTCAACGCGCAGCCTTTTGAAGCTAAACAGAATCAGCAGCAAGCGCAGCAGCCCGTTCAGCAGAATGTGCGCGACGATCTGTGGAATAAGCTGAACAGCGGCGCCGCAGCGCCCAGGCCTCAGCCTCAGCCTCAGCCTCAGCCTCAGCAGTATCAGTCTTTCGACGTCTATTCTTCGCAGCGCCCCGCGCCTCAGCCTCAGTCTGGCGGTCCTCAGATGCCGCCCTCCGGCATTAACAGCTCGCGTGTGGAAGTGGACGACGATTTCCCCAAGTTTTTAAAGAGACTCAACGATAAATACAAAAAGGACTGACCGACGGGCGCGTAAGGCGGAAATACGCGCAAATGCACGGCAGGCGAACATATGCGCAAATGCGCACGGTTCGGCAGATTTGTGAAAACGCACGGGTCAGGCTGCTTTGCGTAAACGCGCAAGAATCGGTAATACAGGAACGCGATCATACATGGCCGCGTTCTTTTTTGCCTGCGGAGGGACAGTAATGCGGACGTCGAACGGAAAAAACGGTTTTTCAATCGTCAAAATAGTTCCGCGGTCGGCAATTTTCGGACGGCGTATTGAGAAAATAAGCAATATTCCGCTTAACAAATGCCGAACGCCGTGTTATAATATACGGGTATGTGGCACGTTCTTGAAGACGCTTTACTCGACACTTTGATACTTATGCCGCTCTTATTGGCGGTACACATAGTTATTGAAGTATTCGAGCATAAGGCGGCTACGCGGATACAGATGAATAAAGCGCTGAAAAGCCGCTGGGCGCCGCTGGTAGGCGCCGGACTGGGAATAATACCTCAGTGCGGTTTTTCCGTCGTGGCTACAAATCTTTACGCCAGGCGCTCCGTCAATCTGGGGACGCTGCTGGCCGTATATATCGCCACCTCCGACGAAGCCGTTCCCATTCTGCTGTCAAACCCGTCGGCCGCGGTTAAGCTGCTTCCTCTTTTGGGGATAAAGATCGTATTGGCTCTGCTTGCCGGATATTCGGTCAACTTTCTGCTGCGCAGACGGCAGCTTGAAGCTACTCCCGAGGTCGTTCCGGAATACGGCTGTCATCATCACATGGTGGGCGAAACGGATGAAGAGCATGAAAAGCGTAAAAACTTTTTCTCCAAGTACCTTTTGCATCCCATACTTCATACCCTTACCATATCGCTTTTCATATTTATAGTCAACTGCTTTTTCGGAACGGTTATTTACTATATAGGCGAGGACAGGATGACGGCGTTCATGTCTGACGTAAAATATCTGCAGCCGGTGTTTGCCGCCCTCATAGGACTTATACCCAACTGCGCTTCAAGCGTGGCAATAACGCAACTTTATGCGCTGGGCGGCCTCGGACTCGGCGCGGCGGTAGCAGGACTTAGCGTCAATGCGGGGCTGGGTTTTGCCGTGCTGTTTAAGGAAAACAGGAATATCAGAGAAAATCTGCTGATAACCGCCGGGCTTTTCGTTTTTGCCGTCGCTGCCGGCGAATTGGTCACTCTGCTATGGTACTGAAATGTAATGACTGTCCGCGCCTTTGCAATGCGGACAGATCGCGGCGCGCCGGATTCTGCGGCATGGGGGAGTCTGCCGAGGTCGCGGTTATCGGGAGCAGTCCGTTCATGCTTCATAAATTCGAGGAGCCTGTCGTTTCCGGCGTCAACGGTACGGCGGCGATTTTCTTTTGCGGATGCAATCTGGGCTGCGTTTACTGTCAGAACTCGGCGGTCTCGCGCAAAGGGCGGGGAAAGGAGCTTTCCGAGAGCGAGCTTGCCGATCTCTTCGTGCAGGCGTCCGGCTCCGGCGCTCACACGCTTTCTCTTATTACCGGCGGACATTTTGTAAGACAGACAGCCGCTGCGCTTAAACGCGCGAAGCCGTTTATAAAGGTTCCTGTCGTATGGAATTCGGGAGGCTACGAGCTGCCCGCATCGGTGGAGCTGCTCGAAGGACTTGTCGACGTGTTTCTGCCCGATTTCAAGTATCTGGATCGGGCGCGCGCCGCCAGGTATTCGGGCGCGCCCGATTACGGGCAAAGAGCAACGGAATGTATCCGCAAAATGACGGAGCTCGCGCCGCAAGCCGTTATTTCGGACGGAATAATTCAGAAGGGCGTAATTATACGCCATCTGGTCATGCCGGGCGGCCGTGCCGACGGCATAAATATAATGAATTGCATAAAGGACAATTTTCCCGACGCGCTTGTAAGCGTTATGCGCCAGTATACTCCCGAATTCTGCCCGGAAGCTTTTCCCGAGATAAAGCGCAAAGTAACCTCTTTCGAGTACGACAGCGTGGTCGAAGCGGCGTTGCGCGCCGGACTGAAAGGCTTCATGCAGCAGAAAGGCTGCGAGAATTCGTCCTATACTCCCGATTTCGATTAAAATTCAGGCGTCCTTAATAATTCTGTCATATTGGCGCGCTATAATTACCACATCAATCGACGGAAGGCTTATAATGAAATCAGACAGATACGAAAAAATTGTGAATGTCTTCTCTGCGGCGGCAATGGCAATGACTCTTTACGGGCGCACACCCAAGGCGCTGCCGGAAAAAGGAAATAAGTCCGCGAAAGCGACTGTCCGGACGTCTGACAAGGGCGACAAGGACAAAAAAAATTTTTAAAATTTTTTGAAAAACGCTTGACAAAAAAAATACGCAATAGTATAATAACAGCGTAATCGACAAACGGTGTCGCTGACGCCCGGCGTCGGTTATCATAAAGTAGCTCATCATTTTCCCCCTTATCATATAGCAGGCGGTTGATCTTTCAAGGTCAGCCGTTTTGCATATTAATGCGCGCTGCGTTTTCGGGCCGGCCTTGCGCGCTCCGCTTGCCGCTTAAATCCGCCATCGCCAGCGTGTAAATAACGGGAATCGGGCGGCAACGGTTCCGGCGGTCGGTAAGGGCATCGGGCGGCGGACGGTTCCGGCGGTCGGCAGTGGGTACAGGTCGGACGGTTCCGGAGCCTGAGTAAGGCGCATTGACCGCCGGACGGCAAAAGACTTCAGTCTGCGGCGGATAATCGCCGTAAAAAATTATTTCCGGCAGTATACGCCTCCGAAAAAGGGATATAATTACCTGTATGAAAAAATACATTTTTATACCGGTTATTGTTTGTCTTATCATAAATTTGTGCGGTTGCGCGCATACTATTCCCGACGAAGGGTATATGCTGATCCGGATTCACATCCGTGCGCAAAGCAACAGCGCGGAAGATCAGGCGGTCAAACTGAAAGTAAGGGACGCCGTTACGGAATATCTCGAATCCGAACTGGACGTCGGCGATTTCAGTTCTGCCTACGACGGTATCGAAAAGAGGCTCGGTGAGATAAAAGCGCTGTCCGACGGCGTGCTCGAGAGAGAAGGATTCGGTTACCGCTCAGAGGCGAGAATGACCAACGAGATGTTTCCGGCGCGCAGTTACGGCGGTATCGTTGTGGAAAGCGGATACTACGACGCTCTCATAATAGAGCTGGGTTCGGGAGAGGGAGATAACTGGTGGTGCGTTATCTATCCGCCGCTCTGCTTTCTTGAGGCGGAAGCCTGCAGCGGAGTGCAGTTCAGATCGAAGATCGCCGAGCTGTGGAACAAGTATTTCGACTGAAGGCAGCAGACTTTACCTTTCGTACTATTGCGGGAGGTGTTTTTTTTGAAAAAGAGGTTTATCGTCGTCGGAATAGCGATTTTGCTGGCGTTCGGGTGTATATTGGCAGTTACTCCTTATTCATCCGCTCAAGCCAAAAACATCATAAAAGGCGACACAAAGGAAAACATAACCATTGTACAGACAAGGCTGCAGGAGCTGGGGTACTACACGATACGCGTAGACGGTATATGGGGGTCTAAGACGCTCGCCGGCGTAAAGAATTTTCAGCGCGATTACGGGCTGATTGTCGACGGTATCGTGGGCGCGAAGACGGAAAAGGCGCTGGGAGTCACGTTAAAAACTTCCTCTTCGTCGTCCGTTTCGTCAGCCGATCTCAATCTGCTTGCGCGATGCGTGTACGCCGAGTCGAGAGGCGAGCCGTATACGGGACAGGTCGCCGTAGCGGCGGTCGTATTAAACCGCGTCAAGTCGTCCAAGTTTCCCAATACCATTTCGGGCGTAATATATCAGCCGCTTGCTTTTACCGCGGTAGCGGACGGGCAGATAAATCTGACTCCCAACGACACCGCTTACAAGGCGGCGCAGGACGCTCTTAACGGCTGGGATCCCACTAACGGATGTCTTTACTACTATAATCCTGCGACTGCGACTTCAAAATGGATATGGTCGCTGGTCGTAGAGCTGCGGATAGGCAAGCACAATTTCGCACGGGGGTAAAGGGGATATGGAAAGAGTTATACACGAAAAACACAGTTATCTTTTTGCCTGGCTGGGAATCGCCGTGTGCTTCATGGTGCTTTCCGCCATAATGATAGCCGCTTTCGTAATGGCGGCGCTCGGCGGATATAAGGCGTCGGACAGGCTTGAAAATTTTTACAGACACGAGCTTTACGAGCTTGCCGACTCGGCATACAATCTGGAAACTGCCGCCGCCAAGCTGCTTGTCTCAAAAATCGGCGAAAACGAAGAGCAATACCTTGCCGACATGGACAGGCACGCGTATTCCGCGGCGGAAAGTCTGTCCAAACTGCCCGTCGAACCAGTTTCGGCGGCCAAAGCGCTTAGCTTTCTTAACAGAGTGTCCGATTACGCAAAAAGCGATACGGCCGGATACGAGGACGTAGCCGAAAGCATTTACGCCGCCGCCGAAAGACTGAGTCAGGCTATAGGCGACGTGCTTGACCGCGTGTCGGGCGGGTTCAGACTCGTTTCGGGTACTATATCGCTCGGTACGGAATACGAGGCGGAGGACGACGGCGAGATCGCCGAAAACTCCATCGATTATCCTGAGCTAATATACGACGGACCTTTTTCCGACGGCCGTAAACCCGACTGCTATATGGCGCTTGAAAAACTCGAGTATATAACAGCCGAACAAGCGGTTGTCAGATTTGAGGAGCTGTTTGCCGCGACCGACGCGAAAGTTCTGGGCGAGAGCGAATACCCCGAAACTTTTGAAATCGCCGGCAGACTGGGCGAGCTGCCCGTTTACGCGTCGATAAGCAAGCGCGGCGGCATGGTCATAAATCTGTTCGTCAATAAAACGGTGGCGCATATCAATCTTACCGAGCACGACGCCGAGATACTGGCGACCGAATATGCCGCTCATTTGGGATACGAAGCGCTTCGTCCCGTGTGGTATAACGAGAACGCCGGTATCGCTTATGTGAATCTGGCTCCCGAAATCGGCGGAGTGATATACTATACTGACCTGATCAAAGTCAAGATAGCTATGGACGACGGCACGGTTATGGGGATAGAGGCGACGGGTTACTGTCTCAATCATACCGATCGTGAGCTCAAGCCCGTGATCGACGCGGAGACTGCCGAAAGTCTGGTATCGCCCAAATTGCGCGTAACGTCGACGCGGCTTGCGGTCATACCCGACGGCGAATCGGAAAGATTCTGCTACGAAGTAGCCGGCGAATATAAGGGACTGGATTATTTCGTTTACGTCGACGCGGTAAACGGTTCGCAGGTCAATATCCTGCGCGTAATAGACGAGGGACAGGGGCGGCTGACAATATAACGGCTCTCTGAAGATAAAAATGAGTCTCCCCGCGCAAAAATTTTTCCGCGGGGTTGACTTTTTTATGTTCGGCGAGTATACTTAAAGTATGGATTACGATATCATTGTATTGGGCGGCGGTATAGCCGGAATGACGGCGGCTCTTTATGCCGCGCGCGGAGGAAAAAGGACGGCGGTTATCGACCGCGCGGAAGCAGGCGGACAGCTTTGGGTGATTTCGGGGATAGAGAACTATCCCGGCTTCGGTTCCATAACCGGTCCCGACCTGGCTGAAGCGGTCAAAAAGCAGGCGGCGGACGCCGGAGCGGAGTTCATAACGGCCGATTTGATTTCCGTTGATTTTTCATCGGGCGTTTCTGTCGAAACGTCGGAAGGCGTTTTCGGCGCGAAAGGCGCTGTAGCGGCGACTGGCGCCAACGCGGCGCGGCTGGGGCTGCCGCGCGAGACTGAGCTTACCGGCAACGGCGTGCATTATTGCGCGACGTGCGACGGGCGGTTTTACAAGAACCGCACCATAGCCGTAGTAGGCAATACGGTAAAAGCCGTTCACGACGTGCGGTATCTCTGCGAGCTGTGCGAAAAGGTATATCTCGTCTCCGACGAGGATGTCGCCGGACTTCCCGTCAACTGCGAGCGTGTTGCCGGGGAGCCTGCGGCGCTTATAGGGTCTCCGCTTGAAGCGCTGAGGGTAAACAGCGGAGGAAAATACACCGATCTTCCCGTGTCGGGAGTTTTCGTCGCCAAGGGATTTACGCCCAATTCGGGTATATTCAAAGGCAAGCTCGAGCTGGACGAAAAGGGTTTTGTGATAACCGACCGCAGCATGAAGACTTCGGCGCCTTACGTTTACGCTGCCGGAGACGTGGTTTCTAAAAGCTTCCGTCAGCTTGTGACGGCGGCTGGAGAAGGCGCGACTGCGGCGCATTTTCTTATGCGCGACATCGGCAAAAAATAAAAATCGCGCAAAAAACTGTTGCGTTCGCTATAAGTATGTGATAAAATAATATCAGAAAGATAAAGGAGTGCGAAATCATGGAAGACGCAGGCAAACCAAGTCGAAGTAAACGTTTCGCGCTAACTTTTTAACCTTCTGCGAAAAAAGTCGGCGCGGTTTTTCGTGCCGATTTTTAATTCAAAGGAGGTTCAAGCATGATAAATATTTACGAGATGCAGCCCGGATCGCGCGATCTGACGGAAACGGACGCCATACGCGAAGGGGTCTGGATCAATCTGGAGAATCCTTCCGACAAGGAACTGGAAGAGGTTAACGCAAAGACGGGAATACCCGAGGAAATGCTTAAAGCCGCGCTCGACGAGGAGGAGAGGGCGCATATAGATACCGACGACGGCTGCACGCTCATTATAGTGGACATTCCGATCATATCCGATTCGGACGACGACAACGGGTGGTATCAGTATTCCACTCTGCCTATGGCCATCGTGTATAACGACGGATATTTCGTAACCGTATGTCTGCGCGAAACTGCGGTGCTTTCCGATTTCATACGCGGCCGCGTCCGCGGTTTCGACGTCAACAAAAAGACGCGCTTTATTTATCAGATTCTTTACGTAAACGCTACCAGGTATCTGCACTGCCTCAAACAGATAGACAAGACCTCCAACCGCGTCCAGACCAAGCTGCACAGAGCGATGAAGAACAAAGAGCTTATTCAGCTGCTCGATCTGGAGAAGGCGCTCGTATATTTTTCCACGTCGCTCAATTCCAATCAGATAGTTATCGAGCGGCTCAAAGCGCTTTCGTCACTTAAGCATTACGAGGACGATAACGATATAATCGACGACGTTATAATCGAGAACAAGCAGGCCATAGAAATGGCCACTATCTACCGCGACATAATGTCGGGCACGATGGACGCTTTCGCTTCGGTCATATCCAACAATCAGAATATCGTCATGAAACTGCTTACCGCGATAACGATTTGTCTGACGATTCCGACGGTTATAGCCAGTCTGTGGGGAATGAACGTAAGCGTGCCTCTGGAGGAATCGCCGTGGGGGTTCTGGGTTGTGATAGGCATTATAGCCGCGATACTGGTACCCGTCGTTATAATAATGTCGCGGAAAAAGATGTTTTAGCGGGCAGTCTGAATGTTTGCCGAAAAAAAGCTTCAGCATGGCAGTCTGCCCTGAGTCGCATTTGACGGCATCGTATTCGGGCGTGAATAAATCTAAAGGAGATATGATAATAATGAACGCAGTGATCAGAAACATTATCGAAAGGCGCAGCGTAAGGCGCTACGACCAGACCAGGACGGTGTCGGAAAACGATCTTATGACCATACTTAAGGCGGGAGCATACGCGCCCAGCGCTATGAACGCTCAGGCGTGGCATTTCACCGCGGTTGCAGACGCGGAAAAGCTGATTGCGCTTAACGCCGCCGTTAAAGAGCAGATGGGCGCCAGCGACATCGAGCGCAATATTGCCAGAAGCAAAGACGCGACTTACAACTTTTACTATCATGCGCCGCTGCTTATCATTGTTTCGGCTTCGGATAAAGCCTACTATCCGCGCGAGGACGCCGCGTGCGCGCTCGAGAATATGTTTCTTGCCGCCGCGTCGCTCGGGTTGGGCAGCTGCTGGATCAATCAGCTTTCTAACGGAGTGAGCGAAGCGCCGGTTGTTCGCGCCGTGCTCGATAAATTAGGCGTTCCCGCCGCAAATAAGGTATACGGTTGCGCGGCGATAGGCTACGCTTCGGAGACGTCGCCCATGAAGGACCGCGCCTCCGGCGTAGTCAATATTGTAAAATAATGCCGCTTTGCTGCGGTAAAAAAGAGCGGCCGGATATGTTGCCGCTCTTTTTGTATTAAGTCCGCGGGCATTTGTCGCTTGACAAAAGGCGGCGGGCAAACTATACTTTGCATACGGGGAGATAACGCAATGCATATACTGATCGTAGAGGACGAGAGCAAAATAGCCCGTTTCGTTTCGCTCGAGCTTAAGCACGAGGGGTACGACACAACCTGCATAGCCGACGGAAGGGAGGCGCTGGACGCGGCTTTAAATAACGATTACGACCTGATAATTCTGGACGTAATGCTGCCTGGGATCAACGGGATCGAGATTCTGCGCCGTCTCAGACAGGTAAAGGATACTCCCGTAATAATTCTGACGGCGCGCGACGCGGTAGTCGATAAGGTTTCGGGACTCGATCACGGCGCCGACGATTATATGACCAAGCCGTTTGCCATAGAAGAGCTGCTTGCGCGAATAAGAGTCGCGCTCAAGAAGCGGTCGGCCGCCAAAAAGGAGCGGTACGTCAGAGGCAAGCTGACCGTCGATCTCGGCTCGGTTACGGCGACATACGACGGACATAAAATCGACCTTACCAAACGCGAATTCGATCTGCTGGTGTATCTTCTCGACAATATGAACGTGGTCGTTACCAGAGAACAGGTACTCGACGCCGTATGGGGCTACGACTTTTACGGAAATACTAACGTTGTGGACGTATATATACGTTATCTGCGCGCCAAGATAGACGACGAGTACCATGTGCAGCTTATCGAGACGGTGCGCGGTTCGGGTTACGTCATAAGGAGCTGACATGGAAACGGAAAAGCCGCGTAAATTATGGCTTAAAGTGCTTATGGTGGTGTTTTTTCCCGTTACCGGCATAGTTGCGCTGTACAATCTGTTCTCGCGCAAAGTCAATCTCGGCATAACGGTAAAGACCACCATCATATTCACGTTACTTTTCGGACTGGTTCTTACCGGATACGTTATATTCATCATATCGAGTATCGAACGCCAGCTTACCGGAAATACTATCGAAAGCACGGCGCGGTATCTTATGAGGCTTAAGATCACCTCGCTTATACTGGTCGTCCTTTTCATCGTGCTCGGCGCGGTGGTGGGCGGCATAGCCAGCACGGCGATGATAAGCCCCATTCGCAAAATGATAGAGACGATAGACTCCATCGACGCCGAAAATCTGGACAAAAGGCTTGCGCCTGTAGACAGCCGCGACGAACTTTACGAGCTTACCGACCGTATAAACGGTATGCTGGACGACATACAGCTTACGCTTGAACGGCAGTCGAATTTCGTTTCGGACGCCAGCCACGAGCTTAAGACTCCGCTGTCGGTCATACAGGGATATGCCGGCCTGCTAAAACGCTGGGGAAAAGACGATCCCGAGATCCTTGCGGAGGGAATCGACAGTATAGCGCGCGAAGCCGACAATATGAAGAGGATAGTACAGCAGCTGCTGCTTCTGGCGAAACTCGGCAATTATTCCATGACCAAGACGCGTTTTAAACTGAGCGAGGCCGTAAGGGAGGCGGTAGACGCCTACAGCGTTACGGGACTGCCGCATAAGATAAACTTTAGCGGGCAAACGGACATTTTTGTAGAGACGGACAAGAGCCTGCTCGTCGAATCGGTGCGCACACTTATAGATAACGCGGTAAAATATACGCCGGGAGAAAACGGAATAATCGACGTGTCGGTAAGCGCTTCGGGCGACCATGCCGAGATAACCGTTTCGGATAACGGGATAGGCATTTCCGAAGAGGATCTGCCGCGCATTTTCGATCGGTTCTACCGCTGCGACAAGGCGCGCGGCCGCGAATCGGGATCGAGCGGACTGGGACTTACAATAGCGAAAAATATAATCGAGATCATGGGCGGACAGATAACCGTATCTTCCGTCAAGGGGCAGGGAACTACTTTTAAAATCGTTCTTTACTGACTTCGGATACTTTTACACCCATTCTTATTGAAGGAGAAGCTATTATGAACCTTGTTATTCTGTCCGATTACGGACTGGACGACGCCGTTGCGCTGGCGCATATTCTCGGGCGCAGAAGTATGTTCGGCGCTATTGACGTTCTGGCTGTTGCCGGCAACGTTTCGGCGGAGAATTCTCTTCTCAACGCGAAAAAACTGCTGAGCAATTTCGACGGTCCGACCGAAGGGGTAAGGCTTGTAGACACTTCCGGCATAGCGCAGCCGTGGTCGCATCTTCCCAGTATACACGGCGAGGACGGTATGGGCGATCTTTTCGGCATAAAAAGCCTTTCGGTGCCGGTCATAAGCTATAACGAATGGCTGGCCGACGCTGACAGACCGTTTACCGTTCTGTCGCTTGGACCTTGTACCCTCACGCTCGACGTGATCGAAAAGACGGGCGAGCATCCGCTTGTCATAATGGGCGGACTGACGAAAGCCGAGCCTAATTACAAGGGGTACGAGTTCAATCACGAGCTTGACAAGCAGGCCTTTGCGCAAACTGTAAGGCATCCGCACGTTATAGCCACCCTCGACACCTGCAGAGCTCCGCAGTTCAATATGATAAAAAAGCGCACTGACGGAAAAGCTGTCATCGACAGGCTTATTAACCGTGCGATAGAGCTTGCCGCAGCGCGTCATCCCGACAATTGTTATATTTACGATTACGTCGCCGCGCAGTATCTTACTTCGCCTGAAAAGTTCGCGGCGCATAAGGTCAAAGATCCGTGGGGGAATACGCTCAACGAGCTTAAGGTCACAGACGGTGGAAATTAAAAAAACTCTTGAATACGATGCGCCGGTAATAGCGCTGGGAAACCGCCGGCTGCGCACAGAGAAACTGGTGTGCGGTATTCTCGCGCTTGCCCTTTCGGCGGCGCTCGCAGTCACGGTGTGTCTGAGGTTTTCCGGCTCGCCCGTTCCGCTTGCCGTGGGCATAGCCGCCGCCGTTGCGCTGGGAGCGATTTCGGCGGCGGACATTGCCGTTTATCCTGCCTTAAGGCATTATCCCTATTCGCTTATACTGACTGAGACTTTGCTGGTTATGCGGGATAAAGACCGTTACCGTTATATAAGATACGAGGATATAGGCAAGCTTAAAATAAACTGCTCGCATTTCTCCGAAGAGTATTCGGGCGCCGGGTACGAGAGAATAGATATAATAGACGGCGAAATTTATTATTACACCGGCGAGATCAAAAGACGTTTTGCTACGCGCGACGCCGAAAGAATCGCCAGGACGATGTTCGTCTGTCTGACGGCCGACGGCGCTCTGTCGCAAAAAGGGGGAAAGCATAATGGAATTCAAGCAGAAATGTGACTTTATGCCGGAAGACGCCGATTTTACCACCGAAGCCGCCGCGCAGAGTAAAAAGTCCCGTCTCGGACCGTTGCTGTTTCTGGCGGTTCTGACGGTTATTGTCGTAGCGATACTGCTGTTTCTCGTCTCCAATCTGAACTCGGTCGACTCCGCCGCGATAACTACCGCGGCGGTAACCGTGCTGGGACTGTACGTTCTTGCTCTGGCCGTCACCGCCACCGCCGCAAGCAGAGCGCGTATTAACTGTTTGCCGGCGGTCATGATAAAGGGCGAGACGATTGCCGTAAAGTATCAGCTGGGCTATTACTGCATTGCCGTGTCGGAAATACGCTCCGTTACATATACCGACGGCGAACTGAACGTCCGGACCGTAGACTGCGGAGACGAAGAGCGGGGAATAACCGTCTCGTGCCGCGCCGGCGCGGACTCGACTGCCGCCGCGCTCGTCTTTTCCTTTCCTTCCGCTGAAATAACGGTGCTTACGGCAAAGGCGGACGAGGCGGCGGCGAGCATAGCCGAGCTTCTCAGGCGGCATACCGATCCGCAGCCCGACGGCTCCGGTCAGTTCTCCGCGCAATAATCCGTTTAATAGCTGTATTTTTTTCGTCCGCGCCGCCTAACTGCACGCTGTTTTTTAAACTGCCGGTTGCGCCCTTCTCTTTAGAGCCGCGACCGACGATTAGCTGTATTTCCGTTGTCTGCGCCGCCGGTTTCGGGCGCGAGCCGCTTGTTCGCATACGGGAATCGTCCCGTTAAAAAATTCGGGAAAAATTTTGTTAAAAAAAGTCCTGTCAATTCGCTTGACAGGACTTGCTTTTTCATGATATACTATTAAATGCAGCATTCTACGCAAAAAACAAATTTCCCTTTTCCGGAATTGTTTCCGCATTTGCCGCCGAATCCGTTTTACACTAGATATTATACGCATTTTCGGCGGTTTGTCAACAGGTTTTTATAAAAAAGTAAATAAATTTCAAGGAGAGCTTCATGTCCGCAAGAACAATCAGAAAGGTAAAGTACGGCAAGACGGAAAGACGTTCGTTCGCTCAGATCCAGGAAGTCATCGATATGCCGTACCTTATCGAGGTGCAGAAGAAGTCCTACCAGGATTTTCTCGATTACGGCATAGACGAAGTTTTTAAGGATTTCTCGCCGATAACAGACTTTTCGGGAAGGATCGAGCTTTATTTTCTCGATCATACGATCGACAAGACCCCCAAGTACACCGAAAAGGAGTGCAAAGATCGCGATGCGACATACGCTGCTCCTCTTAAAGTGCGCGTCCGGCTGCTTTACAAGGAGACGGGCCAGGTCGTCGAGCAGGAAGTCTTTATGGGCGATTTTCCGCTCATGACGCCAAACGGTTCGTTTATAATAAACGGCGCCGAGCGCGTTGTCGTAAGCCAGCTCGTCCGCTCTCCCGGCGTGTATTTCGATTCGGTCAAGGATATCAAGACCGGACAGGCTTACTACGGCGCCACCAATATTCCTTCGCGCGGCGCGTGGCTGGAGTTCCAGGAGGATTCATCCGGCACGCTGTGGGTTCATGTCGACCGCACCAGAAAGGTTCCGGCCTCGGTACTGCTGCGCTCGCTGTCTATGGTCACGCCCGGAGCCAGGTTCGAGACAGATGAAGAGATTTCCGCTATTTTCCATGATGAGGAGCTCATCCGCACCACTTGCGAGAAGGATCCCTTCAAGACAGGCGAGGAGGGCATTATAGAGCTTAACCGAAAGCTGCGCCCCGGCGAGATTCCCAACCTCGATTCCATACTCGGCTATATGAGCGGACTGTTTTACGAGCGCCGCAAGTACGATCTGTCGCGCGTGGGACGCCATAAGTTCAACAAGAAGCTTTCGCTTGCCGCCCGTATAGAGGGACAGACGCTTGCCGAGGACATTATAGACTCGGACGGCGTAGTGCTCGGCAAAGCGGGAGACGTCGTTACGCTCGAACAGTCGCGCGCTATACAGAACAGCGGCATAAACGAGGTCAAGCTGTCCGTAAATCCCGAGCTGTACTCGACTAAACACGGCGTGCATATCGTAATAGGCAACAACCATGTCGATCCGACCTCATATATCGGTTGCGATCCCAAGGAGCTGGGACTCAACGAGATGGTGCATTATCCCACTCTTATGAAGCTCATGGACGAGGCCAAAGGCGATCAGGCGGTTCTTAAAACGCTCATAAAGGAGAACGTCGACAACCTTATTGTCAAACATCTTCTCGTCGACGACGTGATAGCCACTATCAACTATATAGTGGGACTGCGTTACGGCATCGGTTTCTGCGACAACATAGACCATCTCGGCAATCGCCGCGTAAGAAGCGTGGGCGAGCTTTTGCAGAATCAGTTCCGCATCGGCATAGCGCGTCTCGAACGTGTTATACGCGAGCGTATGCAGATCCAGTCGGACAGCGAACTGACGCCTCAGACGCTCATCAACATACGCCCCGTATCGAGTGCCATAAAAGAATTTTTCGGGTCCAGCCAGCTGTCGCAGTTTATGGACGAATCCAATCCTATTGCTGAACTTACGCATAAGCGCAAACTTTCCGCGCTCGGCCCCGGCGGTCTTAACCGCGAACGCGCATCCTTCGACGTCCGCGACGTTCACTACTCGCACTATTCGCGTATGTGCCCCATAGAGACGCCCGAAGGACAGAACATAGGACTTATAAGCTCGCTGTCCAGCTACGCGCGCATTAACGAATACGGCTTTATCGAGGCGCCTTACAGAAAGGTCGACAAGGTAAATCACCGCGTTACCGACGAGGTAGAATATCTCGCCGCCGACGACGAGGACCGTTATGTGGTGGCTCAGGCAAACGAGCCTCTCGACGAAAACAACTGGTTCGTGCACGAGCGCGTACTCATGCGTTACCGCGACGATATCGCCGAGCGCAGCAGGGACGAAATCGATTACATGGACGTCAGCCCCCGTCAGATGGTTTCTGTCGCTACGGCGCTTATTCCGTTCCTCGAGAACGACGATACCAACCGCGCGTTGATGGGCTCCAACATGCAGAGACAGGCCGTTCCTCTGCTCCGTCCGGAAGCGCCTATCGTAGCTACCGGCATCGAGCATAAGATCGCTTACGACTCGGGCGTTATGGTTATCGCCCGCAACGGCGGCGTGGTTCAGTACGTCGACGCCGACAGCATAATCGTAAAAGAGGACAACGGAGAGTCTTACAAATACACGCTCAAGAAGTTTGTCGGCTCCAACCAGGGCACTTGCATCAATCAGAAGCCCATCGTCAGCAAGGGCGAGGTAGTGACCAAGGGTCAGACGCTAGCCGACGGACACTCAACCGATAACGCGGAGCTTGCGCTCGGCCGCAATATTCTCGTCGGCTTCATGTCGTGGGAAGGCTACAACTACGAGGACGCTATTTTAATCAGCGAGAAGATAGTCAAAGACGACGTGTTTACCTCCATTCACATAGAGGAGCACGAAATGGAAGCGCGCGACACTAAGCTCGGAGAGGAAGAGATCACGCGCGATATACCCAACGTAGGTGACGACGCGCTTAAGAACCTCGACGAGGACGGTATAATCCGTATCGGAGCCGAAGTCGATTCGGGCGACATACTGGTCGGCAAGGTTACGCCTAAGGGCGAGACAGAGCTTACTCCCGAGGAGCGTCTGCTCCGCGCGATATTCGGCGAAAAGGCGAGAGAGGTGCGCGACACCTCGCTGCGCGTACCGCACGGCGAAGGCGGAATAGTAGTCGACGTAAAAGTGTTTACCCGCGCGAACAAGGACGAAATGTCTCCCGGCGTAAACAAGCTCGTCCGCGTATACATCGCTCAGAAACGTAAGATATCCGTCGGCGATAAGATGGCCGGCCGTCACGGTAACAAGGGCGTCGTAAGCCGCATACTCCCCGAAGAAGATATGCCGTTTATGGCTGACGGCACGCCGCTTCAGATAGTGCTCAACCCTCTGGGCGTTCCTTCCCGTATGAATATAGGTCAGGTGCTCGAAGTCCATCTGGGACTTGTGGCAAAAGCGCTCGGCTGGAAGGTAGCGACGCCGGTATTCGACGGCGCGCTCGAAAGCGACATTCAGCAGCTGCTTTATGAGAACGGGTTCACCACGGACGGAAAAGTCGACGGCAAGATACAGATGTACGACGGGCGCACGGGCGAACCTTTTGAAAACCGCGCTACCGTCGGCTATATGTATATGATAAAGCTTATCCACCTGGTGGACGACAAGATACACGCCCGCTCGACCGGTCCGTACTCGCTCGTTACTCAGCAGCCTCTCGGCGGCAAGGCGCAGTTCGGCGGACAGCGTTTCGGCGAAATGGAAGTCTGGGCGCTCTATGCTTACGGCGCGGCGAACATTCTGCAGGAAATAATGACGGTAAAGTCGGACGACATCGTCGGCCGCGTAAAGACTTACGAGTCGATAGTAAAAGGACTGAACACTTCCGAGCCGGGAGTGCCCGAGTCGTTCAAGGTGCTCATCAAGGAATTGCAGGCCCTTGCTCTCGACGTCAAGGTGCTCACCGAGGACAGAGAGGAGATAGGTATCAAAGATCTTATCGAGGACGAGCCCGAAAGCGAATCGGCGGACGACGGAAAGCAGAAGCATTTCCACGACGGCGAGCTTAAGTTCGAGGACGAGATCGACATAGGCGACGACGCGTTCGGAGACGATCTTGACGACGACCTCGACGACGGCGACGACATTTTCGGCGGCGACGACGATATTCTGTCCGATATAGACGATCCGTTTGCGGAGAGAATCATAACCGACGACGATCTTCTCGACGACGAGCTTCCCGCCAAAAAGAAAAAGTCCAGGAACGAGGAGGAGGCCTAAACCATGTACGAGCTCAATAATTTCGATTGTATGCAGATTGCTCTCGCCGGACCTGACAAAATACGCGAATGGTCGCACGGCGAGGTTACCAAGCCCGAAACTATAAACTACCGCACGCAGAAGCCCGAAAAGGACGGTCTGTTCTGCGAGCGCATATTCGGACCCACCAAGGACTGGGAGTGCCACTGCGGCAAGTACAAGCGCATACGCTATAAAGGCGTTATATGCGACAAATGCGGCGTCGAAGTTACTCGCGCCAAAGTGCGCCGCGAGCGCATGGGGCATATCGAACTGGCTGCTCCGGTCACTCATATATGGTATTTCCGCGGCGTGCCTTCACGCATCGGCCTTTTGCTCAACATGACTCCCAAGCAGTTGGAGCAGGTCGTATATTTCGTTAATTTCATAGTCCTCGATCCGGGCGAAACGGCGCTTGAGTACAAGCAGGTCCTGTCCGACGCTCAGCTGAGAGAAGCGCGCGAGCAGTACGGCGAAAAGTCGTTCCGCGTGGGAATGGGCGCCGAGGCTATCAAGGAGCTGCTCGCGGCAGTCGATCTCGAAAAGGAATACAAGGAAGTACGCGCCGAGGTCGAAGGCTCGACCGGTCAGAAAAAGCTACGCGCAATCAAGAGACTCGACATTCTCGATTCTTTCGTGCGCAGCGGCAACGATCCCACATGGATGGTGCTCGACGTTCTGCCCGTGCTTCCGCCCGAACTGCGCCCTATGGTTCAGCTTGACGGCGGGCGTTTCGCCACAAGCGACCTTAACGATCTCTACCGCAGAGTCATCAACCGCAATAACCGCCTCAAAAAGCTGATGGAGCTCGGCGCGCCCGATATAATCATCCGCAACGAAAAGCGTATGCTTCAGGAAGCGGTGGACGCGCTTATAGATAACGGCCGCCGCGGAAAAGCGATTTCCGGCGCCGGCAACCGCGAGCTCAAGAGCCTTTCCGGATTGCTGCGCGGCAAACAGGGCCGTTTCAGACAGAACCTGCTCGGAAAGCGCGTGGACTATTCGGGACGTTCCGTTATAGTAGTAGGCCCCGAACTGAAAATGTATCAGTGCGGTCTGCCCAAGGAGATGGCGCTCGAGCTTTTCAAGCCTTTCGTCATGAAAGAGCTTGTAGCGCAGGGCAAAACGCACAACATCAAGTCGGCTAAGCGCATTGTCGAGCGTGCCGGCAAAGAAGTATGGGGCGTGCTCGAAGGCGTTATAAAAGAGCATCCCGTTCTGCTGAACCGCGCGCCTACGCTGCACAGACTGGGTATTCAGGCATTCGAGCCGGTGCTCGTCGAAGGCCGCGCGCTCAAGCTGCATCCGCTTGCCTGCGGCGCGTTCAACGCCGACTTTGACGGAGACCAGATGGCAGTCCATGTACCGCTCTCTATCGAGGCTCAGGCCGAAGCGCGGTTCCTGATGCTGGCGACCAACAATATTCTTAAGCTGTCGGACGGCCGTCCGGTATGTTCGCCTACGCAGGATATGGTTATAGGCTGTTACTACCTCACGATGGATAAGCCCGGCGCCAAGGGCGAGGGCAAGATGTTCTGCGACGTCGACGAGGCCAAAATGGCTTACGCCAACAAGGAGATAGAGCTTCAGTCGAAGATATGGGTGCGTATTTTCCGCAACATCGGCGGCGAAACCAAATCGCGCCGCGTCGAAACGACGGTAGGACGTCTCATATTTAACGAAGCTATTCCGCAGGATCTCGGCTTTACCGAAAGAAAAACCGAAGAGGATTTGTTCCTGCCCGAAATCAATTTCCGCGTTGACAAGAACGGCTTGCAGAAGATCGTCGACCGCACCTTCAAGTATAAGGGCGCAACCGAAACGGTCAAAGTGCTCGACGCCGTCAAAGCTTTGGGATTCAAGTACTCCACTATCGGCGCCATAACCACGAGCGTTTTCGATATGCATATTCCGGCCGGCAAGAAGGAAATTCTCGCCGAAGCCGAAAAGGAAGTCATCAAGATCGAAAAGATGTACGAGCGCGGCTTTATGACCGAAGACGAAAAATACAAGCTCGTCGTCGAGGAATGGAAGAAGGCCAACGAGGCCGTTACCGAAGAGCTTAAAAAGACTCTCGACGAATTTAACCCCATCAACATGATGGCGGTCTCCGGCGCTCGAGGCAGCATGAAGCAGATCGCTCAGCTTTCCGGTATGCGCGGTCTTATGACCAACCCTCAGGGCAAAACGCTCGAAACGCCCGTCCGCTCGTCGTTCCGAGAGGGGCTGTCCGTTCTCGAATACTTTATTTCCAGCCACGGCGGCCGCAAAGGTCTGGCCGACACGGCGCTTAAGACGGCGGACTCCGGTTATCTTACCCGCCGTCTGGTGGACGTTTCGCAGGACGTTATCGTACGCGAGGACGACTGCTGCCACGGCGCCGAGCCTAAGGGCATTTTCACTACGGCGATCATGGAAGGTAATCAGGTCATCGAGTCGCTTGAAGACCGTCTGATCGGCAGATACTCGGCTCAGACCGTAAAGGATAAAAAGGGCAGGGTGATCGTCGATATTAACGAAATGATCACGGAAGAAAAGGCGAAAGAGATCGCCGCGTCTTTGCAAGACGAGAAGCCCGACAAGCGCGGAATATTTATCCGCACCGTCCTGACCTGCAAGAGCAATCACGGCGTATGCGTCAAGTGCTACGGCAAGGACATGGCGGCCAGCACTCCCGTCAAGGTCGGCGAAGCCGTGGGTATCATAGCCGCTCAGAGTATAGGCGAGCCCGGCACCCAGCTTACGATGCGTACTTTCCATACAGGCGGTATAGCGGCGGCCGACGACATAACCCGAGGCCTCCCGCGCGTAGAAGAGCTGTTTGAAGCGCGCAATCCTAAGGGCGCGGCTATAATAGCCGAAGTCGGCGGTAAAGTCAAGCTGATAGAGCGCGACGGAAAACGCGACGTTCTGGTCAAACGCGACGACGGCAAGGAGGATTCTTACTCCATTCCGTTCGGCGCCAAGCTCAAGCCCAATATCGAGTCGGGCGCAACGATTTCGGCAGGCGATCCCATTACCGAAGGACCTATCAACCCTCACAGCATACTTCGCACAAAGGGCAGAAAGGAAGTTCAGGAATATATCTTAAAAGAAGTGCAGTCGGTTTACCGCAGCCAGGGCGTCCAGATTTCGGATAAACATATCGAAGTTATCGTGCGTCAGATGCTCAAGAAGGTGCGCGTAGAGGACAGCGGAGAGACCGATATGCTGCCCGGCGAAATGATAGACCTCAACGCTTTCAACGAGGCCAACTCGAAAGCCGTTGCCGACTATCGTAAACCCGGTGTGGCGAAGCACACTCTGCTCGGTATCACTAAAGCCGCTCTTGCAACAGACAGCTTCCTGTCGGCGGCGTCGTTCCAGGAGACCGCCAAAGTGCTTACCGAAGCGGCCATCAAGAACAAGATAGATCCGCTTATCGGCCTGAAGGAGAACGTCATCATAGGCAAACTCATTCCTGCCGGAACCGGTATGAAGCGCTATAAAAACGTGTTCCCCATAGAAAAGACGGAAGACGACGCGGTTTCTGCCGACAGCGCGGAATAATCTCCGGGCAAAAGACAGTCGCCAATAAAATCACAACAGGCTCATCGCATTGCGCTGAGCCTGTTATATTATTGGAGCTGCGTCGTTATGTTTGTAAAAGTTATACCGGCACGATTTCGCAACATTGTTACAGTAAGTTTTCGCGGGCTTTTAACAACGATTTTTTTAAAAATACCTTTTCTTCAATTAGCGAAATTACCAGATGTACGACCATACCGAAACCGAACATAAGGATAATTGTATTCATGCTAAAAGCTACTGCGTCGGTAATATACAGTATATAAAATACGCCGTAATATATCAGATTTATAATGAGTGAGTTGATTGCATTGTAAACGGTTTTGCCCAAACCGATAAAAATGTTGTCAATGATTGCGCATCCCGAATAAGCGACGTAAAAAGGCGCAAGTTTTATAACGATTGAGAAAATTTCTTCAGCATTTGACAGATTTTCGGCATACTTGAAAAAAGGTGTCCATACGGGAACGGATAACGCCCATAATGCGATAACTGCGCTGGCAATGAAATAACAATTTTTTTGATAAAGATTTTCATAGCCGTCTTTGCAATCCGAGCGTATAACTTCCGAGAGAGCTGTTATGGGGATAAGCAGCCATCCCCATACAAAATTATTCGCAATCCAGTAATTGCCCTGTTCGGCGACCATATTAACCATTTTGCAGACCATTACGGCATAGATAAAGTTATCGAGAAACTGTTGAGCGCCTGAAAACACGCCTGTTTTGCTCCAATCTCTGAACATTTCGCCGTCGGCCTTTCCGAAGCGGCACAGTTTAATGTTTTTCCGCAAGAAAAGCATTAGTATGCATACGGCAGAAAGCAGAACGTTTACGATAATGTTGGAAACGGCAACTCCGTAGACGCCGAAACGCGGGATAAGAACGAAATCCGCGATAAGAGAAAGGACTGTTCTCACAATGAGAAATATGTAAACGTTTTTGTCCTTTCCCAGAACGACGAACACGACGTTGACATAGCTGATGATAATACCGACCATAAAGGCAACCGTTTCGAGGCGCAGATACGCGCCGGTAACGGATAAATCGATTTCATCGGGATTCATTGCCTTGACCAATATCGTTCCGTAGATCAGTACCCCTATGGAAAAAAGCGCGTAAAGGACAAAAGAGACCAAACCGGCTTTAAAAACGCTTTCCGGAAAAAGCTCTTTTTGAGTTTTGAAAATTTTATTAAGTAATAGAGCCGATCATAATTCTCACAAGTTTCCTTTTAAATAATCTTACGGTATACGGTTTCCGGCAACCATACGGCCGTTTAATACAGCGGTTTACCGCGTTTGCGATAGTATAACGGATTAAAAAGGCCGCAATCTTCAGATTGCGGCCGTTGCCGTGGCTCAGGAGGACAGTCTTGTCATGAGCGTGTGAGCCTGCTCTATAAAATTGCCCGTTTGAGCGGCGGCGGTTTCGTTATAGGAGGCCGTGCCGACCGTTTGTACCGCGCTGTCGTACAGCAGATACGGTACGGGATCGGCGACGTGAGTCTTTACAGAGAGGGGAGTGGCATGGTCGGGCATTATCAGTATACGGTAATGCGCGCCGGTGCCGGCGAGATAACGGCTTATCGGTCCGACTATTTTTTCGTCAATCAGCTCTATCGAGCGCACTTTTCCCGCCGCGTCGCCCTGATGACCGCATTCGTCAGGCGCTTCGAGGTGAACATATACCATATCGTGAGTCTTGAGGGCGGCGACAGCGGCTGCGGCTTTGCCGTCGAAATTGGTGTCTATTGTTCCCGTAGCGCCTTCGACGTCGACAGAATCCATTCCGGCGCCTATCCCGATGCCTTTAATCAGATCGACAGCCGATATGACCGCACCGGTTATGCCGAATTTTTTATGAAAATCGTCAAGAGCGGGTTTGCGCCCTTCGCCCCACAGCCACATCGAGTTTGCCGGGCGCTTTCCGGCCGCAACGCGCGCGGCGTTTATCGGATGTTTTTTAAGCAGATCGTAAGAAGCGACGATCATGTTTGCGAAGTCCTTCGACTGCGGCATATACCGGGCGAGCTTTTTTCCAGTAATATCGTGCGGCGGAGTAAGCGAGCCGGCCGGACTGCCGAAAGGCCGTACAAGACAGTGCCGGTAGCTTACGCCGGTATATAACAGTCCCTCCAGACCGAGCTTTGCGGCGAGAAACTTTATCAGCTCGTCGGCTTCGGCGGTGGAAATTTCTCCGGCCGAATAGTCTATCATGGACTTGTCCGCAAAATCCGGTTCGTCGCTGACCGTGACCAGATTGCAGCGGTATGTAAGGTCGGTGTCCTTAAGCGGTATACCTATGCTGAGCGCCTCAAGCGGACTGCGGCCGGTATAGTATTTCGCCGGATCATATCCCATGACCGACAGGTTCGCGGTATCGGAGCCGGGCTTCATGCCGACGGGAACGGTGCGGCACAATCCCGTTTCGCTCCGCGCGCAAAGCGCGTCGGTATTGGGTTTATACGCGCGCATAAGCGGCGTGAGTCCGTTTGAGTCGGGATAATCTGCCATACCGTCTCCGAGAATGACGGCGATCTTCGTATGCATATCGAAAACTCCTTAAAACGTTTTGCGCTTGTTTTGTGCAGCCGGTATTTAACGCCGATACCGGCGCGTTACTCGACGGTGACCGATTTTGCAAGATTGCGCGGCTTGTCAATGTCGCAGCCTCTTGCCGAAGCTATATAATAAGCGAAAAGCTGCAAGGCGGTAACGGCCGCAACGGGATACGTCTCGGCGCCGCATTGCGGCAGCTCTATCACATGGTCACATTCGGCTCTGAGCGCGTCGGAACTGTCCGAGCACAACGCGATTACGGTAGCGCCGCGGGATTTGACTTCCTTTATGTTGGACAGCGTCTTGCCGAACAGCCGATCGTCGCAGGCAATGGCGACCACCAATGAGCCTTTTTCAATGAGGGATATCGTTCCGTGCTTAAGCTCGCCCGCCGCGTAGCTTTCGGCGTGTATGTACGAAATTTCCTTGAGCTTGAGCGCGCCTTCAAGCGCGAGCGCATAGTCGGCTCCGCGCCCGATAAAATACGCGTCGTCGGCCGAATAATACTTGGAAGCGATAAACTGCAGCTGCTGTATATTGTTTTCAAGCACTTTATTAACGGCTTCGGGCAGACCTATCAGATCGTTACATATTCTTTTATAATCCTTTTCGTCGATTCTGTCAAGCGCTTGAGCCAATTTCAGTCCTATCAGCATCAGAGCGGCGACCTGAGTAGTGTAGCCCTTGGTCGTGGCGACGGCAATTTCGGGGCCTGCGCGCGTATACAGAACGTCGTCGCTCTCTCTGGCGACCGAACTTCCGACCACATTGACGACGGACAGTATTCTCGCGCCCAGCTTGCGCGCCTGTCGCAGAGCCGCCAGAGTGTCGGCCGTTTCTCCCGACTGGCTGATAATTACGGCCAGCGTACGGTCGGTAACAATGGGGGAGCGGTAACGGAATTCGCTTGCGACGTCCGTTTCGACGGGTATACGGGAAAGCTTTTCGATAAAATATTTTCCCAGTACGCCTGCGTGATAAGCCGAGCCGCACGCGACTATGCATATTCTGTCTATGCGCGCTATCTGCTCGTCGGTGAGCGCTATATTGTCCAGAATAATTCCGCCGTCGGTTATACGCGTGCGGACGGTGGCGTCAAGCGCGTGCGGCTGCTCGAAAATCTCCTTCAGCATAAAGTGCGGAAAACCGTTCTTTTCTGCCGCGGAAATATCCCATTCGGCAATAAACGGCGTCTTTTCGACCGGCTCGCGGTTGGCGTTGTATATAAGAACGGAGTCGGGCGAAACGGCCGCGATTTCGCCGTCGTCCATAAGCAGAAACCTGCGCGTACTCGACAGAACCGCCGGCATATCGGAGGCTATAAAGTTTTCGCGTTCGCCCAGCCCGACCACAAGAGGCGAATCCTTTCTCGCCGCGTAGAAAGTTTCGGGGGAGTAGCATGAGAGAACTCCGAGCGCATAGGAGCCGTTCAGCTTGTTGACGACTTTGCGCAGAGTCTCCACCATATCGCCGTTATAATAGTATTCGGTCAGATGCGCTATTACCTCGGTATCTGTTTCCGATACAAACGAAAAACCCTTTTCCGTAAGGAAAAGCTTCAGATCGAGATAGTTTTCGATAATGCCGTTATGAACGACGGCGAACTTGCCCGACTTCGATATGTGTGGATGCGAGTTT
This sequence comes from uncultured Bacillota bacterium, assembly GCA_949294845.1. Classification (GTDB taxonomy): domain Bacteria; phylum Bacillota; class Clostridia; order Christensenellales; family Pumilibacteraceae; genus HGM11386. The sequence goes on from CASFJH010000009.1 coordinate 37,293, forward strand.
ACGTCGTTGGGCGCGCCGTGAGTGGCCCAGCGCGTATGGCCTATGCCGATCGTTCCGGCAGGCCTGCTTCCGTTGTCAGTAATGCGCTTAAGCTCGGACAGTCTGCCGCCCGATTTGTACATTGTGATATTTCCGCCGCTCAGCACCGCCATACCGCTGGAATCGTATCCGCGGTATTCCAGTTTCGAGAGTCCTTCGAGAAGAATGGGGGCGGCCTGGCGGCGCCCCGTATAACCTACTATTCCGCACATAATCAAGTCCTCGCTTATTAAATGGTTTTTTTGCGATAATCAGATATTTTTTTTGGGTTTACGAAGCAGCTTAGACGCCGTCACCGCTGCGGCGGCGAGCGCGCACGCGCAGAATCCCGCTATTATGTAGTTTACATAGTCTTTAAAGAAGAAAGTAAGGAGAGTGACGATAAGGCTTGCAACGAAGTTTCCGGCTGTTACCGCAAACAGCGCTTTGCGGTAATTAAGACCGGCTATACAGGCGACCGCGCTTCCCGTCCATACGCCGGTCATGGGCAGCGGCACCGCCACGAAAGCGAAAACGCCCGCAATCTTTTTTCTTTCGGTTAGCGCCGCGTTCGGTTTGCATCCGGACGAAATGCCGGCGGCTTTGGTCTGCAGATGCGAGTATACGGCTTTGCCGGCTTTACGGAAAACGCCCTCCGAGAGCCATCTGATGAACGGAATGAGCCACAGCAGGAGCAGCGGCACGACGAGCGAAGAGCCCAAAAACGCCCATATAAGGCTTTCGGCGGCTCCCAGTCCGTAACCGAAGGCTATCGGAATCGCCAGCCGCGCTTCCACAACCGGTAGAACGGCTATAATTACGACCACTATGCGCGGATCGCGAAAGACGTATAGCAGATGATCCTGTACCGAATGAATAATTCCGTCGAACATGAAGCAAATACCTTACATAAAATAATTAAGGAAACCCGTTATTAATATGTATATTATAACTCGGCCCAAAGTATTTGTGAAAAAACTTGACAATGCACGAGGCAGATGATACAATATTAAAGCAATTTTTGTAAGCGAAAAAAGCAATTGCTGAATATAAAGAAGGAGAATAGAAATTGGGCAAATATTTCGGAACGGACGGTATACGTGGAAAATACGGCGACAATCTGGACGCGGCGCTGAGCTATAAGGCCGGCCGCGCCATAGCGGAATTTTTCGACAAAGGGGAATGTTTCGTGGGGCGGGATACGCGCGTGTCCGGTCCCGAGATCGAGGAGGCGCTGGTCAAGGGCGTGACCGACGGCGGCGGCAGGATAACGCTACTGGGAGTTATACCGACTCCGGCGGTCGCTCAGCTTGCCATAAAGCACGGCGCGGCGTGCGGCATAATGATTTCCGCCTCGCATAATCCGCCCGAGTACAACGGAATAAAGATTTTCGACAGCAAAGGCATTAAACTGACCGAAGAACAGGAAGGATCGGTAGAATATTACATAGACAATCAGCCGGCGAAAGCCGCGGTAAAGGGCCGCGTGCGCACTTTAGGCAGCGCCTGCGAAGAATACGTCGACAATATAGTTTCTTCGGCGGCAGTCGATTTCGGCGGTCTTAAAATACGCATGGACTGCGGCTACGGAGCTGTCGGCACCGTCGCAAAAGAGGCTTGGTCGAGACTGGGCGCCGATATTGAAGTGGAAAACTGCTCTCTCCGCGGTGAAAAGATCAACGGCTACTGCGGAGCGTTATATCCCAATTATGTGCGCAACAGCATGAAGGCGACGGACACCCGACTGGGCTTTGCTTGCGACGGTGACGCCGACAGGCTGAGCGTGGTTATGGACGGCGAGATAATAGACGGCGACAGCGTGCTTTATAATATTTCGCGCGCGATCAGACTGGAAGGGAACGTGGTAGTGGGAACGGTCCTGTCCAATCTCGCGCTCGAGAAGAAGCTGGAAAGCGAAGGGAAAAAGCTGCTGCGTACTCCGGTCGGCGACAAATACATTTGCGATATCATGTTCCGCAAGGGGTACAATCTGGGCGGAGAGCAGAGCGGACATTTTATAGTATATCCGGCGTCCACTACGGGCGACGGACTGCTTTCAAGCATCTTTTTCACGCGGTCGCTCATTCACGACGGAAATCTGACCAAGCCGGTCAGGCTTAGCCTTTGTCCGCAGAAGGCGATAGCTGAATATGCCAGCCCGTCCATCATGTACGACGACGGACTGCTCAAGATGATCGACGTTCAGTCGGAAAGGCTGTCCGGCATAGGCAGACTGATAGTGCGCATGAGCGGAACCGAGCCTAAGGTGCGCGTCATGGTGGAATGTGAACGCGCGGAACTCGTAGACGAGATACTTGCCGAGTTCAAGAGCTACATTAACGGGCTCAAGCCTTGATACGATTTGCCGCGGAGACAGACTGACTCCGGCAAATAAAAAAAACGGCCTTGTTAAAAGGCCGTTTTTGCATACGGAAACGGTTACTTCGGTGTTATTCTTCAACCGCGTTGTCACGGCGCTTCTTGTATTCTATAAGCGCTTTGGCAAGCTGGTCGGGACACGACGTGCCGCCGCGGCATACGATGCCCTGCAGCCTTTCTATTATGTCGTCGATGTTCATGCCGACGGCAAGCCGCGCGATCGCCTGAGTGTTTCCCGAGCAGCCGTGGACGAATTTCAGCGAGGTCAGGATATTGTCTTTTACCTCGAAGATTATTTGTTTTGCGCAGGTTTTCTGAGTGCGGTAAGATTCCATAGTAGCTATATTCTCCTTAATCTATAAGCATTTCGTAAAGAGCGTAATATACCTGAGCCGCTTTTTCGTCCCACTTGCTCAATACCGTTTTGGCGGTGTGGCGATTGGAAACGTTTATTTTGATTTCGAGCGTGGTGGACAGCGGATCTATTATCTTGAGCTGAACGGTATAAGTCCCGTCGGCGTTCTTGGAATATGTGCGGAAATATTCCTGCTTGCGGCGGAACGACATCCGGTTTTCCTTGATATACTCGGTAATTTCGGTGCGCGTGGAGGAGGGGATACGCATATAGAAATTAGCCAGGCACATACGACCGTCGGGCGTAATAGAAAAATATATGTTCTGATCGTGCGCCGACTGATAGATGAACCCCGTTTCCAACAGCTGCCCCAAGGCCTGCTTGCAGTCCATGTAAGTAAACCAGTTGTTGCGGTAAGTGCACATCTCGATTATCGTGCTTTCGGTAATCGGAACATCCATCTTGTCGAAAACAAACAAGAGTATAAGTTTGTTTATTGTAGATGTGCCCGATAGTTCCAAACGATTTTTCCCTCCGATATGTGCTTGTCTATTATACCATATAAGGCCGAAAAATTCAAGGATTTTCGACAAAAAATTTATGTCCTTGAGGCGAGCCGCTTGTTTTCAGACGGACAATATGGTATAATATCGGCAATGACTGCCAAAAGACTTATAAGAATAAGCTATTTTACAATGCTGACCATTATAGGCGCGATGATAAGAATCCCCGCCGGTCCGGTCAGCTTTACCCTGCAGACTCTGTTCGTTGTACTGGCCGGTTTCGTGCTGGGCGCGCGCGACGGACTTTTTGCCGAACTGGCATATATGATAATAGGACTGATAGGTATTCCGGTGTTTACCACTGGCGGCGGACCGCAATACGTTCTTCAGCCGTCGTTCGGTTATATAGTCGGTTTTTGTGCGGGCGCTTATACGGCAGGCCGGGTGCTCCGACGTTTCCGCACGCTTAAGCCGCGGCAGATATTCGTGTCCGGTATTGCTGCTTTACTCCCGATATATGCGCTCGGCATGACTTATCAGGTAATAAGCCTTACTTATATCTTAGGAAGTATGACGCTAAGAGGCGCGGTGATATCGTTGATCAATATTGTCTATATGTTTATCGGCGACGCGGTGCAGATTTTTATCGTCAGCCTCATTTTTCCCAGAATTATGACCATGATAGGAAAAACCGAAAAACAGAAATTTGCGGATAACGGGCTGAACGGCAACTCGGCGGCGCCCGACGCTAACGCCGAAACAGCCGCGCATTGCGACGCAAAAACCGATCGGGAGCCGTGTTGCACATCGAACGCAGAGCGGCAAAAGACCGCGCATTGCGAGGCCGACGCGGGCGGCAAGTCCTGACGGCGAGACTGCGGCGCGGCGAGCAGTCCCCATAAAGCATATAAACGACCGTTCGGAGCGCGTCCGACGGTCGTTTTTAATTTTAGTGGCGCAGTTTACCGCCCAGGAAGCCGCGTTTTACGCGCTTACGGTAGATCTTGCCGTCTTTTTCCGAAAAGTAAAGGCCGTTTCCCATGGATACCAGCGGATTTTCGCGGCGAACGGCTACCGGCTTTTCGCCGCCCGTTTGGGGCGTTGCCAGAATAGGGTCACCGGCCGCCGCCGGCACCAGAATGGAGTCAGACGCGGCGTATCTGAATTCGCCGCCCGTCTCTGCGGGGCGGAACCTTACGCGTATATCGTTCGTTTCGGGCGCCGACGCCGCCAGAGTCTCTTCAAGCTTTTTACTCAGCACCGGCAGAAGCTCCGCTTCAAGCGGAGATATTTTTCCGTCGGCCAGAATGTAATTGAGCTGCTCTTCAATATCGGAAACGGTGAGAGTTTTGTCCAGACGGTTGCGCATGATCTCTATAAGCGAGGCGTCCGTGGGCGTGACAACCGAACGCGAAAGTATGCCGTCCAGCATCGCCTCGATTTCGTTTACGTCGTCGGACGCCGGATGAGCGGGAGCCTGATCTGCGGTTGATCTGATGAAATCATCGAGACGACGTTCCATTTCCGCTACGGCCGCTTGCGATTCGGTTTTGATTTTTTTGCGTTTCATCACTGATAAGTATATAATAAATACGTTATATTGTCAATTCCTTTTTAAGCGCGTTGACATACGCGTCCGGAAGTTGTATAATATATGTATGGCTCGGAAACCGAGAAAAAGAGCGCAGTCGGGCGTTTATTATATCCTTGCGGCGTCGGCCGACAAGCTGCTTTTTATAGACGATGAGGACAGAAAGCGTTTTGCCGGAATTCTCGTAAGCCGCGCAGCCCGTGATATGACCGGATTATGGGCGTACTGTACCGAAGATGAAAAAATTCATCTGGTTATAAAGGAAGGACTCGACGGAGTGAGCACGTTCGTGCGCGACGTGCTCGGCTCGTATGCGGTGTGGTTCAATTTAAAATACCGCGCCGACGGCAGACTGTTCTCGGACCGCTTCAGAAGTCTGCCGCTCGAAGAGCCGGACGAGATGCTCGACGCGGTCAGATATGTTTTCGGCTGCGGAAATTTTTCCGACGAACGCACCAATTACCGCGAATTTTTACGCTCGGACGAAGAGCTGGCTTTTTATGCCGGCGGTGCCGCCGCGCTTAAAGAGTACATGAAGGAAAGGGGACGGTTCCGCGGTTTCGAGCGCGACGCTATAGACGACGGGCAGTTGCTTGCCCGTGTACGCGCATTGCTTATGGAAGTGGGCAGCGAAAGGCTGGACGGACTGGACGAAAGGGAATACCTTGAGCTGTTGAAAAGGATTTTGGATATAAAGGGCTGCACGGTCGGACAGGTGAGCAGGGTTTGCGGTATAAGCCGCAGACAACTTGAAAAGGCACGGCTGCTGTAAGGAGTATTGTTACATATGATGGAGATCAAGGAAGTTAAGGACGTACATTCCGCCGAAAAAGTCGCGCGGCTTGCCGATATCGTGTGGCGCGAGCATTACGACGGCATACTTGCCGCCGATCAGATTGACTATATGCTCGACAAGTTTCAGTCGGCGTCAGCCGTACAGGAGCAGATAAACAACGGCACCAGCTATTATCTCGTGCGCGACGACGGAATGGGAGTAGGCTATTTCGCGATAGAACCGCAGCAGGGACTTATGTTCATTTCCAAGCTCTATCTTATAAAAGCCGCGCGCGGCATAGGTTACGGGCGGTCGTGCGTGAGGTTTATCGAAGAACAGGCCGCTCAGCGCAAACTGGGAATCATGCGCCTTACGGTCAACAGGAAAAATTCCACGTCGGTAGCGGTATATAAAAAGCTCGGCTTTTCAATAGTGGGAGAGGGGTCGGTCGATATAGGCGGCGGCTTTTCGATGGACGATTACTACATGGAAAAAGCGGTGAAGCTCAAATAGACGATATGTCGCAGACTTATTGCAGCGTATTGCGCGAAGACGGATTTTTTTCCTTAAGGTAAACCCTCAGATTTCCGTCGCCGTCAAGTGTGGCAAGCGCGATATCGGCTATCGGTCCACTATACTGTTCTTCAAGTTTTTCGGTCAGCTGCCGCTCGGTTACGCCCGACGCGCCGATATTACCTCGCATCATTTTTCCGTCGATTATCACGTTCGCGGGCAGACTGTCTTCCGGCAGAGCGAGCCCCTGCTCGAGCGAAGCGGCCGGCCTTGACGCGGCTTTTGGCATGACAGAAACGGTGCCGTTGGTTTCCATGATCGCGCAATTGACATCGGAAGGATCGAAATATCCCGAAACGCGCAGTTCGCGCAGAAGGTCATTTATGTCCAGATGCGAGCGCTTAAGCCCGTCATACATAATTTTACCGTCGTTCATGAGCGTTACCGGCGATCCGGTAAGCATACGGCGCATGAGTATCGATTTTGTCGTCAGCAGCGACAGTACCAGCGAGGATAGCATGAACAATGCTATGGCTATTAGGCAGTGCCATATATTTACGTCCAGTTCTATACAGAGGTTGGCTGCAATCGAACCGGCGGAAATACCCACGATATAATCGTAGAATGTCAGTTGAGAGATCTGTTTCGCTCCGTCGAGCCGCGCAAGAAATAACAGCACGGTTATGGATAACAGCGTTCGGAGTACAACTTCGAGATATGCGTTCACGGTAAAACTCCCGGGTGTTTATTGTAAGATTATTGACCGCCCGGCAGTCATGCATACCCGAGCGGCAATTTTATACGCATTTGTCCTCACCACAGCAAAAAAAGCGCCGTCCGCGCGATATGTTCCTTATAGTCAGGATTGACTGTGACGGTTCACATCGGCGCTGACGGCGCTTTTTATATAGAATTTTTTTATCCGTTTTAATGCTTGCTATCCCGCTTTTTCGAGTATGTTTGCATTAAGCGTCCTTGTTCACCGTATAGGAGGCGAGGTGGTAGATCATGTTGTATTTTTCCTGAGCGCCGCTGTACTCCTTGGTGATTATACGCACGATAACTTTAGAATTGGTATTGCCGCTTTCGTCCACGCGGAAGGGAATGTCGGAAAAATAAACGGTCTGGGACGGGCCGGGGTTGGAGGTAGTCTGTCCGAGAGTGGCTTTCAGACAGTCCAGCTTGGCCTGAGGATTTTCCTCATTTCCGTTGAGCTCTATTGATTCTATAGCCTCGCCCTTATCGTTGTACGTCGTGGTGGAAAACGCGGTGAAAGCGCTGTCGACCAACAGCGTTTCTTTGTTTTCGGCCACGCTCACGCTCATGGAGTGCGTGGAAAACGATCCGTTGTTGTGCGCGTCGAACAGGTTGGCGAGCTGGAAAGTCTCGCTGCTTTCTTCGTCTATGTTTTTAAACGAGCGTATCGCGTAGTAAAGCTGTTCGTTATCAAAGATCTGGCCGGAGGCGTTTATCGCAATGTCGGACGATTGTCCGCGCCATTCGATACGGCTGGTTGCGGCCGGCATCGACACGTCTTTGTCCTGCGTCGTAACCGTGGTTTCCGCGTCGCCGTAATTGGCGATAATGGTGTAGCTGTTATTGACGGTTTCGCCGGGGCGTACTGCCAGCGTCATACGCTTGTAAGAATATATCGGGTGAGCTCCGGTCGTTGCGAAAGCGCACTCGGAAACATACGAATCGGTAAGACCGCGGCTGTCTCCGGCGCGATCGTCGTCGACGTAGGTAAGCGAAAACGACGTCTTAACGCGCGTGGCGCTGTCCGACAGCACTTCGATTTCGCTGACGTATGTCCCCGACGCGATAAGCTGGGCGTCGCCTGAAGCGGAAATGTCTCTGCGCTCTATCGTGTAGACGCATTTTTCATAGCTGCCGGTGCCGACGGAAGCCCACGGCTTTACGTCGTCTATATCGGCGACGTGCGCGATCGTGTTGCCGCACGCCGTCATAAAGAGCGCCGCGGCGGCAAGAATTATCGAAAATAATTTCTTCATGCGGGAGGTCCTTAATAAAGCTTTATCAAGCGCGGTTAAGCGCAGATTTCCTAAAGTATAGCACAAATCAGTTGATTTCGCAACCCTTTATGCGTTACAATATAGGAATGAGCAAAAAAATTCTCACATACACGAGTTTTTACGAAGCGGGGGAAGCGGCGGTGCGCGCCGTTGCCGGACGTAAGGTAACGCTCGGCGTCAGGCACCTTCTGATCGTGCCGGATAAGTATACGCTCTATTACGAAAAGCGCCTTTTTTCCGGCGGCGGCGCGTTTGATGCCGAAGTCGTCACGCTCAACCGTCTGTTTCAGCGCGTAATAAGACCGGACGGCGCGTATCTGTCGCGGCAGGGCGCGATAATGCTGCTGCGCGGCATAATATCGGAGAACGAAGCAAAGCTGCGGTGTTTCGGCCGCAGCGCCAGATTCAAGGGCTTTGCGGAGAAGCTGTACAACGTTTTCACTCAGACGGAAAGCTCGGGAGTGGACATTTCAGCGCTGACGGGCGAGGGGGCGCTGGGCGTAAAGCTGGAGGATCTGAGGCTGCTTTACGCGGCGTATAAATCGGCGACCAAGGGCAGATATACAGACGCGGCCGGAAGACTAGAGCTGCTGCGCCGCGGAGCGGACTGTCCTTATGTGCGCGAGTCGCATATTTATGTGACTGGATTTTTCGGCGAGACCAGACAGACGCGCGACGTTATAGACGCATTGGCGAAAGCGGCCAAGTCCCTTACGGTTTTTAAATGCGAACCGGTAAGCGGCAAGGCGGACAACGCTTTCGTGTACGCCGCGCCCGATAACGTTACCGCTCTTAAAGCCGTCGCGCGCAGGATAAACAATCTCGTTTACGGCGGCGCACGGTACGGCGATATGTGCGTAGTAACGTCGGCCGCGGCGGAGCTGAAGCGCATATTTACGGAGCACAATATTCCTTTTTTTGCCGATAATTCTTCAAAATTGATCGCGCATCCGCTTGCCGGGTATGTTTCTGCCGCGCTCGACTGCGTAAGGCGCGGATATAAGCGCAGCGATATGATAAAACTCGCCAAAAATCCTTGCTCCGGTATAGACAGGCGCGACGCGGACGAGCTGGAAAACTACTGCAACGCGTTTCTTGTGGAGTACCTCGGCTTTTTCCGCCCGTTCAGCGAGAAGAACGTTATGGCGGAGCGCGCGCGCACCAAGCTGGCGCGGCTTATCGAGCCTTTCGCGCTTGCTGTTAAAAGCGCGGACGGACCGGAGGCCTTCTGTGCGGCGGTCTCGGAGCTTGTTTCGGTCGCGGTATGCGAGAGCGACGGCGCGGCCGATAAAATAGAAGGACTGCTCGGACAGCTGAAAGAGCTGCTTCCGGTCAGATGTTCCGTCAGACTTGCGGAAGAATGTTTTGCCGAAGGGCTCGCTTCCGCCAAGGTGGGGCAGCTGCCGGCATATAGCGACACCGTGACCGTCGGTATGCCAGAAGTGTTCCGCGGACAGCGTTACGGCCATGTTTTTATAGTGGGGTTCAACGACGGCGAGCTGCCGGCTTTCGTGAACGACGAGGGACTGCTGTCCGATTCGGAATGTGCGGCTCTCGATTGCGGAATAGAGCCTACCACCGCCGAAATAAATGCGCGCGCCGCCGAAGAGATAAGGCAGATAGCGTGCGACGCGCCCGATCTGTTCATAACGGTCGCCGACGGCAACGTGAAGCCGTCGGGTGTTTTAAAAGCAATGCTGGGCAACGGCTGCGTAAAAAGCTCGTATGCGGAGGAGTCGGCCGCATTGCGTATGGACGACGAGCTGAGGAGCAGTCTTACGTTGGATATGTGCGCCGACAGAGCTTCCGCGCTTGAACTGATGATAACGGGCGCGCGCGACGGCATACCTACCGCCTCGTCCGTAGCGGCCGCCGTCGACGGAGCGGAAAAGTATCTTAATCCGCGCACATACGATTGCGAGACCGTGGACTCGCGCGGACTGTATTTTAAGGACGGCAATGTGGGCGTTACCGAGCTTGGCAGCTATTTTTCCTGTCCGCGTATGCATTTTTACGCATACGGACTGCGCCTTAAAAAGCGCGATACGGGCGAAATGACGGGGCTTGACGTGGGCAATTTTCTTCACTCGGTTGCCGAGCGCTTCGCCGCGCTACCCAAAGAGCGGCAGACGGCGGCGACGGCGCGCGTTATAGCCGCTGAGATCGCGCGCTCTCAGCCTAAATACATATTAGAAGCTAACGCCGGCTTAGCCGACAGAGTTTGCGATGAAGCGGTCAGACTGTGCGCGGTCATAAAAAATCAACTTGACGCCGGCAGCTACGACAGCTATGCGCTGGAGGCGGGATTCGGCCCGAACGGGCGTTTTCCGCCGCTCGAGCTGTCAACCGGATCGACAGACGTCCGTCTCAGCGGCAAGATCGACCGAGTGGATACCGGCGACGGCTTTGCCCGGGTAATCGACTACAAAACCGGCAGCACGCGCTTCAGCTTTTCCGAGGTATATTACGGCAGACAACTGCAGCTGCCGCTGTATATGCGCGTTGCGCTCGACGGCATAGAGCGCGAAACGGGCGTCAGACCGCAGGCAGGCGGTATGTTTTATTTTCCTTTCCGTATACGCTGGTCGGACGCAGACGAGGACTACCGCCTCGACGGACTGTTCGACAGCTCGCCCCGATCGCTTACCGCGCACGACGGAGGTTTTCTCGACGAGGAAAAGCATAAGAGTACGGTAATAAAATGCTCAGGAGTATACAGAGACGGCATACTTAAGACGTACAGACCGCCTAAAACCGCCGTGACAGGCGAGTATATCGACAGCGTGTGCGACTATGCGGTTGCGGCGGCTTCGCGTGCGGCTGACGAGATATACGACGGGTACGCCGCGCCCGCGCCGCTCGTAGCATCGGACAAAACGCCGTGCGCATATTGCGACTACCGCGATATGTGCATGAAGAAAAACCCGAGGTACGCGCTTACCGGCGGTCCCCCGGACATAGGAGGCGGCGATGGATTGGAGTGATAAACAGCTCGAGATACTGAACGGCAGCGGCAATATGCTCGTTTCGGCTAGCGCCGGCAGCGGCAAAACCACCGTAATGATAGAAAAGATACGGCGGCTTATATCAAACGGCGCGAGCCTTAAAAATATGGTCATATGCACATTCACGACGGCGGCGGCGGCGGAAATGCGCGGAAAACTGGGAATGGCTCTTGCAGAAGGCGGATTCCGCGAGCAGCTTGAGTATCTGCCTCAGGCGGATATAGCTACTCTGCACGGAGTCTGCGCGCGCCTTATAAGGACGTATTTTTACAGAACCGACGCCGATCCGGCGTTCGAGTTGCTTAGGGAGGGCGAGGCTTCCGCCATGCGCGCGGAATGTCTTACCGCCGTACTGGAGCGCGCTGAGGGAGAAAAATTCAGACTGCTGTACGACGCTCTGCTCGTCAACCGCGGCGACGACGCGCTGAGGACGATTATAAACAAGATTTATATGTACTCGCGCACCAGACCCGACGGAGAAGGCTGGCTCGACAGGTGCACGCGGATGTACTCTCTTACCGAGGCCGTGTGCGGCGAGCTGAAAGCGCGTTTCGCGCAAAGGAGAGTTGAACTCGGCGTCGAGATCGACAAGCTGCGCCGCATGACCGCCGAAGCGGGTTTCAAGCGCAACGTGCCGTTATGCGAGAAACTGCGCGACTGGCTGTTCGGGCTGGAAGAGCCGTTCAGGATGCCTTCTTCCAAAACAGAAGAGAAGTTCCGCGAGCTGAACGAACAGCTCAAAGCGCTTAAAGAGAAAGTGAAAAGATTTCTTGAAAACGAGAGCGAGGCGCTCTCTGCGCCGCCGGCTTCGGAGGCCGCGGCGGAAGCGGAGCTGCTCGTCGGACTGGTTAAGGAATTTTCGGCCGAATACTCCGAGCAGAAACGCAGAAAAGGTAAGCTGGATTTTTCCGATCTCGAGCATTACGCGCTCGAGATACTTGAAAGCGAATCGGGCGAAGAGATAAGAAACGGCATCAAGTATGTGTTTGTTGACGAATATCAGGATATAAATCCGCTGCAGGAAGAAATAATAAGACTGCTTTCCGGCAAGGCCGAGCTGTTTGAGGTGGGCGACGTTAAGCAGAGTATTTACGCTTTCCGGCTGTGCGATCCCGGAATCTTTACACATAAATACAGAAGCTACAGGCGGACGGGCGGAGGGAAAGCGATAGATCTCACCGTCAATTACCGTTCGGCTTCCGGTGTGGTCGACGGAGTGAACGACGTTTTCCGCCGCGCCATGACGGAGGAATTCGGCGGCGTGGATTATTCCGGAGCCGAGCTTGTGTGCGGCAGAGAAACCGACGGGGAAAAAGTCCGGCTTAAAATCGTCGCAGACAGGGAAAACGCTCCTCGCGCCGCGATATACAGCGTCAGAGACGACGCCGGAGGAACGGGAAAAAGGCACGCGCAGGCCGCGGCGGCCGCCGCCGACATTGCGGATCTGCTGGAGGGTACGATAACCGAGAACGGCAAAACGCGGCCGATAATGCCGGGCGACATCGCAGTCATTTCGCGCTCGCGCACGCAGACTCTCGACGAGCTGTACGTCATGCTGAAATCGCTCGGTATTCCGGCTGCATACGCGGTAAAGGGACGTTCGCAGGACAGCGTAGCCGTGCGACCGCTCATAAATATGCTGCGGTTGATAGACAACCGCTCGGACGACATAATGCTTGCGGCTTGCCTCAAGTCGCGTTTCGGCGGCTTTACCGACGATGAGCTCGCCGATATAAGACGCTCGGGCGGAGGAAGCTTTTCTCAAGCGGTCAGCTCGTACCGCGGGCCGCTGGAAGAGCGCCTGAAGGCTTTTTCGGACAAGCTTGACAGGTACGAGGAGCTGGCGGCGCGTCTGCCGGCGGACGAGACGGCCGGTATAATAGTTTCGGAGGCCGAATACTTCGAATATCTGTATTCCGAGGACGACGGGGAAGCTCTGGCCGCCGCGCTCAGCCGGTTTCTGAAGCTCGCCGGAGAGGTTGCGGTAACGATCCGCGATCTGATAGATTATACCGATCAGGAGCCGGAGGACAACGACTACTACGGCGGAGGCGACTGCGTTAAGCTGATGACCGCGCACGCTTCAAAGGGTCTTGAGTTCAATTATGTGATCATACTCGACGCGGACAGGGAATTCAGAATGGACGACGCGTCCGGTACGGTGCTGACCGACGACGAATACGGACTGGTCGTCAAGAAATTCGATTACGAAGCGCGCGAAACGGTCAAAACGGCGCTGTACTATCTGGCTTCGGAGGCGGTGCGCAAGCGTATGCGCGAGGAAGAGCTGCGCATCCTTTACGTTGCCATGACGCGCGCAAAAGAGAAGCTTTACATATATGCGGCGGACAAAAAGCAGTCAGACGAAGCGACGTGCTGGCTGGGTTGGCTTAAAAATGCGCTCGAGCCGGAGTACGTTACCGCCGAGGAGTCTGAAAAACCGCTTAAGAGCAGAATAGCTTCGCGCCCCGACAGACAGCTAGCCGCCGCCGTGCGCAAAAAGCTGGAGTTCGTTTATCCTTACGGGCATCTGCCGCAGAAAACCACCGTGACGGCGCTTGCCGAAAGCGAGGACGAGACATCGGACGTCAGATACATCGGAGCCTCGACCGACTCCGAAAGAGCGGCGGAAGTGGGAACGGCGTACCACCTGATAATGGAAAATATGGATTTTTACGCCGGATTTGACGGAGAGTGGGACAGGCTTTCAGCCGAATTTCCTCACGAAGCGGAAATGTGCGACAGGGAAAAGATACGCGCGGCGGCCTGCGCTATGGCGGAGCTGGCAAAGGGTAAGACGGCTTACCGCGAACAGCCGTTTATTATGGACGACGGCGGCACGCTGGTGCAGGGCGTCATCGATCTGCTGCTTATCGGCGGCGACGGCGCGGTGATAGTCGATTATAAGACTACGCGCAGCTACGATCTTACCACTCCGGCGTATGTTTTTCAGACAAACGCCTATGCGCGGGCGGTACGCAGACTGCTCGGCATACCGGTGAGGGCGGTTTACCTGTATTCGTTTTTTGCGGATAAAACGATCGAAATGCCTTTTACCGAATAAAAGATTTGATAAAGTTATAAAAAACTATGGATTTTTTCGTCCCGATATGATATAATGAACTAAATCGGAGGGAAACACAATGTTTGATACTATTACCAAATGGCTCGCCAAGATGGCCGAAAAAGTAACTGCCGACCAGATGGGATATGCCTTGCTCGGACTGCTCGGGTTTGTTTTCCTGGTATCTTTTATAGCCGCACTCGGCAATAAGGAACGCCGTAAGTTCAAAAAAGGCGTGCGTATTCTGGTACAATCGGGCGGAAACAATACGGACGGCGCGATGAAAGCCATGCCGCAGGCGGTATCGAGAGCGTACAATCGTGCCGAAACGCTCGGAGGAAATCCTGCCGACTTTATGACTCATGAGGCGTGCGTGTCGGTGCCTTTCCGCGTGTCGGTTATGTCCAAGCTTACGTTGGTCAACTTCTGTTCCACGGTGTTTATCGCATTGCTCGCTCAGTTTCTTATGGCTTATTACAGCGTAACGGGAACTGTAAACGCGCCGCTTCTCGTTCTTGTATGCGGCGGAGTGCTTACCGTCGTATCGGCGATAATATCGGCGGCAAGCTACCGCGCGTCTGTGCGCAGATATAACGATTTCGTAGCGGTACTTGGACGCGCTTATAACGACCGCAAGGCTGCGTCGGCTCCGGCGCCCGCATCCGCGCCCGCGCCTGTCGAACAGCGCACAGAGTCTCCGGTGTGGCAGCCCGCGCCTGCCGTGCCCGCGGCATATCCCGACTCCAGACCGGTGGTTCCGGAAGAGGATGTCGTGGCGCGCATCGACAGAATAAGCCGCGAAGGCGCGCCTTTGTCCGTTATGCGCGAAGTCGCTCTGCTGTTGCAGCAGGAACGCGCAAAACCGGAAAACAAGACGCCCGAACAGCAGCGCCGGCTTAACGAGGCGCTCAGTAAACTGCTTAAGGCCATGAGCGTAAACCGCGGCTGAAACGCTGCGGCTGTTTGCGCCGTTCTTACTTTGAAGACAGCATGAACAGAACGCGTTTTACCGAGCGGATTTATGATCTGTACGCCTTGCGTCGAGCAGCCGCCGTAACTTCCGCTAAGAATAATGACAGTAAAAACGCGTTTTAAAAAACGGTCGTTGCGTTAAGGGTATATGAACCGGTTTCGGGCAATTATGCGTCACGGGCGGTGAAACATGAAAAAAGTTACCAAAGAATCGGTAAAACGGTACGATTTCGCCAAAAAAGTGAAGCGTATAGGTCTGCCGTTGTTTCTGCTGACGGTGATAGTCGCCAAGGCAGGGCTGCGCGGCCGGAAGTTTACCGTAATAAAGAACAATACCGAGGGACTCAAACCGCCGTATCTGCTGTTGGGGACTCATCTTTCCTTTTTCGATCTTAACACGCTTGTGCTGGCGCTATATCCTCACCGTATCAATTATGTGTGTGCGCTCGACGCTATCCGCGATCACGGCGAATGGCTCATGCGCCGTCTGGGCGTTATAGGAAAACGCAAGTTTGTCGCAGACGTCAGGCTTCTCAAGAATATGAAATATTCGGTAGATAAGCTGCCCGACTGCGTTATGGCAATGTATCCGGAGGCGAAATTTTCGCTTGACGGCACGACTTCGTTTATACCTTCTACAATGGGCAAGCTTGCGAAATTTCTCGACGTGCCGGTTGTCATAGCCAATATGCACGGAAATTATCTGTCTCAGCCGCAGTGGAATACCGAGCACAAGTTTGACAGGACCAAAGACAGGCCGCCGCTTGTGACGGAAATAACACAGCTTTTCACGCGCGAACAGGTCAGAGCTTTGGACAAGGACTACATACAGTCCAAGATCGAAGAGGCTCTGCAGTACGACGAATTCAGATGGCAGAAAGAGAACAATATCGTGCTTAACAATCCTTTCCGCGCCTCTAACCTTAACAAGCTGCTTTATAAATGCGCTCATTGCGGAACGGAAGGACAGATGACGGGCGAAGGCGTCACTTTAAAATGCGGCGCCTGCGGCAAAACGTGGGAAATGACCGAGCTCGGCGAGCTGAGGGCGCTGTCCGGCGAGACGGAATATTCGCATATTCCCGACTGGTTCGATTTTCAGCAGGCTTGCGTGGCCGAGGAAGTCAGGAGCGGCAAATATTATTTTGAAGACGAAGTCAGGGTGGACACTCTGCCGGGCGCGACTAAGTTTTACAGCCACGGAAAGGGCAGACTGATTCACGACGTCAACGGGTTCAGGCTGGAGTGTACCGCTTACGGCGAGCCTACCGTAGTGGAGTGGAAAGGATACGAGATAGACGGCGTTCACATAGAATACGATTATAAGCGTCGCGGCGACGTGCTGGATATCTCCACTTACAACGAAAGCTACTGGGTATATCCTTCCAAACGCGACGTTATCACTAAAATTTCGCTCGCCACCGACGAGATATTCAAATATCACTGCGAGCAGAGGCAGCGCTGACCGCGCGAGCATAATGACGCCGCGGTTTTATCGGGCAACTTTCTTTTTATTGGAAAAGAAAGTTGCCTTTTTGCATACAATAGTTTATAATATTACAGATGTTTAAGCTGATAAGATTTTTAAAAGGATACTATCTTCCGTCGGCGGTCGCGCCGGTATTCAAATTCATGGAGGCTCTGTTCGAGCTTATCATTCCTATTGTGGTGGCACGCATAATAGACGTCGGTATAGCCGGCGAAGATACGGGATACATCTACCGCATGGGCGCGCTCATGATAGGATTGGGCATTACCGGGTTTCTTTGCAGTACCGTATGCCAGTATCTCGCCGCACGTTCCAGCCTGGGCTACGGAACTAACCTGCGCCGCGCGCTGTATGCGCATATCAACACGTTTTCATATGCGGAGCTTGACCGTTTCGGACCCGCTTCGCTCGTTACGCGTCTCAGCAACGACATTAACCAGACGCAGATGGCGGTCGCCATGTTTATCCGACTGGTTATGCGCGCGCCCTTTATCACCATAGGCTCGATAGTTATGGCAATGATGATAGATCTGCGGCTTTCGCTCGTGTTTCTGGGCGGCGGCGTCGTAATAGCGGTAATACTGTTTGCGGTCATGCGCAGCTCGGTTCCTTATTATATCAAGGCGCAGAAAGGACTGGATAAAATCACGCGCCTCACGCAGGAAAATCTTTCGGGTGCGCGCGTTGTTAAAGCGTTTGCCAAAGAGAAGGAAGAGGAAAACGATTTCAATGAGGCCGCGGACGATCTGGCGCGCATCAATATAAGGGTGGGGCGTATAGCCGGACTGCTCAATCCGCTTACTTATGCGGTGGTCAATCTGTCCGTCGCGCTCATAATCTGGCTGGGCGGCAAAAGAGTATATTACGGAGGGCTTACGCAGGGCGAAATAATCGCTCTGGTCAATTATCTCAACCAGATACTGCTTGCCCTTGTTGTAATAGCCAACCTCATCGTGATTTTCACAAAGGCTTCGGCGTCAGCGGCGCGGATAAACGAAATCTTCGACGTAACCTCTTCCATGAAAGAAGGCGAAGGCGCACAGCCGGTCGAGGGCGCGCCGGCGCTCGAATTCCGCAACGTTTCGTTCAAATACGGCACCGACGTGGGGTATTCGCTCGAAAATATTTCTTTTACGCTCGAAGCGGGGCAGACGCTCGGCATAATAGGCGGCACGGGCAGCGGAAAATCCACTCTTGTCAATCTGATACCCAGGTACTATGACGCCGAAGGCGATATACTTATAGACGGCGCGCCGGTAGCCGAATATACGTTCGCTCAGCTTATGGACAAGATAGCGTTAGTCGCCCAGACGGCGCATCTTTTCTCGGGCACGATAAGGGACAATCTGCGCTTCGGCAAGCCTGACGCCGACGAAGAGGAGATGCGCGCCGCACTCAGAGTGGCGCAGGCTGATTTCGTTTTCGCGTCCGACGAGGGACTTGACCGCGTCGTTCAGGCTAAAGGCCGCAACCTGTCCGGCGGACAGAAACAGCGGCTTTCCATCGCGCGCGCGGTGATAAAAAATCCGGAGATTCTCATACTGGACGATTCGGCGAGCGCGCTGGATTTTGCCACCGAAGCCAGACTGCGCGCGGCGGTCAGCAAGCTTTCCGCGGCAAAAGTAGTCGTTTCTCAGCGTATAGGGACGATACGCTCGGCGGATAGGATACTTGTGCTTGACGAAGGCCGGGCTGTGGGCTACGGCACCCATGACGAGCTGCTGCGCGACTGTCCGCTGTACGCGGAGCTTAACGCTTTGCAGGGAGGCGCAAAATGAGCGATCGCAGAAAAAAAAGCACTACTCTCAGGCTGTTGGCGTTCATCCGTCCGAACCTGCCGTTCCTCGTGCTCGCGCTGCTGATGTCGGTCGTTCAGATCGTCGCAACGCTGTTTGCGCCCGTTGTGGTGGGCGACGCGATAGACTATATCGTAGGAGTAGGCGACGTCGATTTCGGCAGGATTTTCTTCTATATCATGATTCTGTTAGGCCTTATCGCCGCGGCCGTGCTTTTTCAATGGCTGGCGACGTTATGTACCAACCGCGTGGCTTACCGCACCGTAAGGGATCTGCGCGCGGCGGCCTTCAAAAAAATCAACTCGGTACCGCTTAAATATATCGACGCCCATTCTCACGGCGACATCATTTCCCGCGTCTCTACGGACATCGACCTTGTGTCCGACGGTCTCATACAGGGCTTTACGCAGATGTTCAGCGGTATAGTAACAATCGCCGGCACGATCTGCTTCATGTTCGCGCTCAACTGGAAAGTGTCGCTTGTAGTAATACTCGTGACGCCGCTTTCGCTGTTCGTGGCATACTTTATCGCGCGCGGCTGCCATAACAAATTCAGAGATCAGGCCATAAAAAGAGGCGAAATGACGGGACTGACCGAAGAAATGCTTTCGGGACAGCGCACCGTCAAGGCTTACGGCTACGAAAAACGAGCCGAAGCCCGCTTCGAAGAAATAAACCTCGATTTAAAAAAGATCGGCACGAAGGCAATGTTCTATTCGTCTATGACCAATCCCTCTACGCGCGTCCTTAACGGGATAGTTTACGCAGCCGTTGCCATTATGGGCGCCGTGCTCTGTGTGAAAGGCTCGCTGACGGTAGGTCAGCTTTCATGCTTTCTCAGCTACGCCAATCAGTACACAAAACCTTTCAACGAAGTCACCGGCGTTGTGGCGGAGCTTCAGGCAACGTTCGCGTCTGCAAAGCGCGTTTTCGAGCTGCTCGACGAACAGGACGAAAAAGAAACGGGCGACAAAACGCCTTCCGCCGTGCGCGGCGACGTGGATATCGATAAGGTCGCTTTTTCCTATACCGAAACTCCCCTGATCGAAAACTTCAATCTGAGCGTTCCTGCCGGCAGCAGGGTGGCCATAGTGGGACCTACCGGCTGCGGCAAGACAACTCTCATCAACCTGCTTATGCGCTTTTACGACGTCAGAAGCGGCTCCATACGCGTCGACGGAACCGATCTTACCGAGTACACCAGGGCAAGCTCGAGAGAGCTGTTCGGAATGGTCTTGCAGGACTCATGGCTGTTTGACGGCACGTTCCGTGAAAACATAGCGTACTCGCGTCCCGAAGCTTCGGACGAAGAGATCGCAGCCGCCGCGAAGAAAGCGCATATACACGGCTTTATTTCCCGCCAGGTCAACGGCTACGATACCGTGCTCGATCCGGACGCCTTAAGCGCGGGGCAGAAACAGCTTATATGTATTGCCCGTCTCATGCTCGCGTCTCCGCCTATGCTGATTCTGGACGAAGCTACTTCGTCTATAGATACGCGTACCGAAATACGCATACAGCAGGCTTTCGCCGAGCTGATGAAAGGCAGAACCTCTTTCATTGTGGCGCACAGACTGTCTACCATACGCGAGGCGGACGTAATACTCGTCATGCGCGACGGTAACGTGATAGAGCAGGGCAGCCACGAGCAGCTTATGAGTATAGAGGGCGGTTTTTACAGGAATCTTTATACGCTCGGTATGGGCGGCGCATAGCGCTTTCGTTTGTACGGTCGGTTAAACAGAGAAAATTACTTGATTAAACTGCCTTTTCGTGATATAATGGTGCTATACCTTAAAACAGGAGGAAAGAGACATGAACAAGTCAGAACTTATTTCTGCGATCAAAGAGAAGACCGGCGCCACCGCTGCCGAGACGGAAGCGTTTTACAGCGCGTTCTGGACAAGCGTTCAGGAAGCGCTTGCAAACGGAGACGCCGTGGCTCTTGCCGGCGTGGGCACTTTCAAGGTGAAGGAACGCGCCGAGAAAGAAGGAATCAATCCTCTGACAAAGGAAAAGATCAAGATCGCCGCCAAGAAAGTCGTCGCGTTCAAACCCGGCAAGTCGTTTGACGAGAAAGTCAATAAGTAAGAAACCTGTCGTATACAACTTCTGCTATACAAAAAAGGCCGAAGCGCACCGCTCCGGTCTTTTTTACGGGTTCGCAATTTAGATAGCCGCCGGAGATTTAAATTTAAGCTTTAAGCCACCGGAAAAAGATACATAAGGCTTAATAAAATTTCAGAAAGCAGAAAAAACGCTTGACTAAACCGCAATGTTATGCTAAACTCTTTATGCTGTCCTCGTGGGGGCATAGCTCAGTTGGTAGAGCGCTTGAATGGCATTCAAGAGGTCAGGGGTTCGACTCCCCTTGTCTCCACCAGTCCAAACCTAAAACGAACTCCTTTTGTGAGAACAGTTTTAGGTTTTTTTCTTTACCTTTTTAGGCTTATTTTGTGACGTTTTAAGCCGTCAAAGAGCTGCCTTATATTCAGGCGGTTTATGCCGCGAAAGCCGCTTGACGTGAGAAAGGAACGTGTTAGGCTGTTATTGCCAAAGGCAAACCAAAACCCGACTGAAATCAATCAGTCGGGTTGTTGTGTTTCGCCCTTATTTGCCTCAATACACGTTCCTGAGAGGCTCGCGTCAAGCGGAACGTGGAATAAATAGCCGTTTATTGTTATTACACATACATTTCTATTTCAAATTCGTATTTTATAAGGTTTTTTCTGAACGGCACTTTATAAGAGAGTTTTACAGTTTTAGAGTAAAATAAAAAGCCCCGATGGCTTTCGTCATCGGGACTTACTTTAATCGGGGCGTTGAATTGTATTTCTATTTTATCATCGTAAAGTGTTATTTGCTTTACAAGATAGTTTATTAAGAGTTTCGGCTCTAA
>CASFJH010000010.1 GCA_949294845.1 uncultured Bacillota bacterium
GGGCACTAAAGTTGCTACCGACGGCGCGCGGTTCCATGCGGCGCGTGAAACGCTTTACAGTCTGCCGGCTATAACCGATTCGGACGCTTCGGTGCGGATAACCGATATAAGGCAGACTGACTATAACAAATACGAGACCACCGTAACGGTCGGCGGAGAAGGCTATAAGGTTTATAATAACGGCACGGAAATTACAGAATACACGTCGGGCGGCGCTTATAAAATTTATAAGCTGGAGACTTATCTTGAAAAAGACCGCAACTGTCTCGATCTTTCGGTGGAAAAAGGCAGCGAGAAGTATACTTTCGAGCTGCTCCTCGGCGGCAAAGCGACAAAGTACGAAGCTTCGGGCATGCTCAGCGCCTTCAGCGAGTCTAACGCCGCCGTAACTTCGTCGGAAGCTGACGCTTCGGAGATAGGCGCCGGGCAGGGAAAACTTCTCAGGCTTGAGATCGGCGAGGTTATCGAATACAGCCAGTCAATAAAATTCTATGCGGATTTCCTGTCGGAGGTAAGCTCGGCTTCAAAGAAGCTTACTATAACCTTCTTTATGGACGGACTGACCGAGGATCTGCCTGTTTCGGCCGCGGTATACACCGAGGACAAGAGCACGGGCACGGAGATAGGCACCGCAGTACTTAAAAACGGTTTCAACGAAATCGAACTCTCGCTCGAAGGACTGGGCGAAGACAGCGGAAGGAAGATAAAATATCTCACGTTCACTTTCGGCTCTGTCGGACCCGAAGAGGGCAGAATTTCTCCTGCCAGAACAGTTTACGTCAAAGACTTTGTGCTTTACAACAAATAAGGAGAAAAACAATGAAAGTCAAAAAACTTATTTGTTTGCTGTTGTGCGCATGCGCGGCGTTTACGGTCGCATGCAAGAAGAACGCCGACGATCCGGATAAGGATCAGGACATTCCGGGCGACGTTACGCTCGCTTCATTCGATTCCTATGAAGACGGTCTGCAGCTTATGCGCGTGCTTGACAAGTTCGGCGCGATCAGTCTCAATGAAGATCCGACGTATGCTACGAGCGGGAAATCGGCGAAAATTCAACCGCTTGGGGGATATATATCCACAGCCGTGCCTATATGTTATTATCCGTTCAGATCGGAGCTTTTCGATTTCGACTACCGTGACGTGAGTTACCTTAAAAGCGTTGAAGTGGATATTTACAACGCCGAGGAAAAAGATATACGCATGACTATGGGACTTGTGTCTGAAGTCAAAAACACCGACCTCATTTCCAAATGCAACAATCCGCTTAAAGTGACGCTTAAGCCCGGCAAGAACACGGTTACTTATTCGGTGGATACAAGTATTCTCGGCATACTCTGCAACATAAAGGAGATGCAGGGCGTGTACTTTATGTTTGACAGAGTCGGTTCGCGCGAAATAGAGGACGCGCCTGTCCTCTATATGGATAATCTGGTGTTGCATTATACTGAGCGCGAAAATCCGCCGTCGCTTGGTATTTCGCTCGACGAAAACGAAATATTGTCTTTTGACAAGAGCTGGCAAAAATACGTCGTGGCTTTCGACTGCGAAAACATCGCCTGCGAACCGACCGCCGAAATAGTCAAGCTGAGCTCCTTGGGCATCACTGCCGCAAGCGGCGGACAGAAAGCTTTGAAAGTCTCATTCCCTGCCGGATCGACGGCATGGGGAAGCTGGAACAGACTGGTGATACCCGAAATCGTCATGCAGACCTGCGATATGCCGGCTTTAAGCGAAGACGATTATGCGGATACCTATTTCTGCATTGATTTTTACGGGCTCGGCGGAGAGGGAATGACCTTTTATCCGGAGTTTTTCGATACCGGTTACGGCAGCTGCGATAATAAATGGTCCAGAGACATCGTAGAAGGAGACTGGGTTACGCTGTCCGTTCCGTTGAGCGAGATAGATAAATATAAGGTGCAGCATCCGGGATTTTTCAGGCTTGCGTGGGCCGAATTTACGGGTGACGATACAGAGGTACTGATCGATAATATCAGATTGGAAAAAAGATAAGGGATAAGGAGGAGGAAGATGAAAAATTTGAGAAAAGGACTGCTCAAAGCGTTGTTTGCCGCTATTGCAGCAGTCGCAATGCTTGCGTCAGTTTCCTGTGCGAAAGACAAGGGAAACGAAATTACTTTTGAAGGGTGGACCGACGAGATTACCGTTACGGCGGAACTCGGCTCTTATTACGAGATTCCGTGGACGGAAATCACCGGCAGCGACGGGAAGACATATTATTACGACATAGTGGTGACCGATTCGTCAGGCGAAAATACGCCCGTGATAGCAGGCGGCTTCGACGTTGAGGACGTTGGCGGCTATACTGTGTCGCTGTCCGTTGAAGCAGGCGGCAAAACGCGCACGCGCAGGATCATCATAAACGTCAAAGACGTCACCGCGCCCGAAATATTTTTCGGATCCGCGCAGTCGGCAATGGCGGGAAAGGAATATACGCTGCCGCAGATCACCGTAAGGGACGACTCGGGCGAGACGATTACGCCTGAAGTGAAAGTGTTCTTCAAAGAGACCGAAATTAAGCCTGACGGCAATAAGTTCACGCCCGAAGCCACCGGAATCTATACGATAAAGGTCAGCGCGACCGATTCGTCGGGCAACAGCGCTACGGCGGAAAAGGACGTGGAAGTGCGCAACCTTCTCGGACCGGGCGTATTTGAGAATTTCGACGACGGATTCGGACTTTCCAGCTCGAAAAACGGCAGCAAAGCCGAACTTCTGGACGAATATGAAGGCGAGTCCGGAGTTCTGCACGTTCCGGGAAGCTCCGCCGAAAAGACGGAATACCGCTTCCGTCTGCCTGGCAACGCCGAAGACTACAAATATAAAAACATCGATAAAATAACGTTCAGGCTTTACATTCTGCGGCTTGACGAGGAAGGAAACGTCGTCGTCAACTCGTCGGGCAAAAAAGCGGGCGCGGACGTTTACGACTGCGACGTCAATTCGGGCGCTCCTGACTCGTACTGGTCTGCGCTGGAGGGCGGAGTGTGGACCGAGTACACAGTTGAAAATTTTGAAGGCAAAGGCGATTTTATTTCGGCCGCTACAAGCGATAACGGAGTGCGGCTGTTCTGGACGTGGACCAAACGCATAGAGCTTTACATAGACGAGATAACTTATCACGCCACGCCCGAAGACGAAATAACGCTTTCGGCGACTCAGGTCTATGCGGGAGAACAGGTGCAGGTATCGTTCGATAACCCCGACCTTACCAGCGAGCTGTATGTAGTATCGCCCGACGGCGTCCAAACGAAGATAGAAAACGGAGCGTTTGTTGCGGAAAAGCGGGGAGTGTATACCGTCAAGGCGGAGATCAGCGCTCCGGAATATCTCGCTTCCACCATCACCGCCGAGGTCACATGTCTTGACAAATACGTCGATGCCGACGTACCTGAATTTGCCGAAGTGAATTCGACCGTCACCGTGCCCGCCGGAAGGCTTGTAGACAGCAGCGGCAACGTTTACGAGGACGCCGAAGTGACGGTAAGCGTTAAATACGACGGCGAAGCTATAACTCCCGACGGAGATAATTCCTTCGTCGCCGGTCAGATGGGCTGGTATACTTTCGAGTATAACGGTTCGGTGTCGGGCGAGCCGATAAATCCCACGTTTTACAGAATGTTCGTAGGAACGACAAATCTGACGGGAATGCAGATAGAAAATTTCGATTGCCCCGAATCGGCCTCGTCTTGTACCAACAGCGTTACCGAATGGCTGGGCGAGCATAACGGCAGGTTCGGCGTTATTCAGATAACGCAGAACGATACGACAGGTTATTATTTCAAGACGCGCCGCACCGCGGAGCAGCTTGGAGCAATGGACTGGGACGTTATAGAAATTACCTTATGCTCCGATACCAAGAGGTGGCTGTGCTACGGCGACACTGAAATGAATATTCAGTCCACGCCCGACTGGATGACGATTTCTATCCCTAAAGACGCTTTCCCCAATCTTATAAGCCAGATAACTTCGGAAAACGGCGTACAGCTTTTCTGGGCATGGGATACCGGCAATATTTACGTTGACGAGATACGGTTTGCCAAGTATTCGGCAACCGAAGTAGAGATCCCCGCGGAAAAGACCGATACCGCCAACGGAGTTTCGTTCACCAAGGACGGACAGACCTACGAGACCGAAACGCCGCTTTCGGCTATGCCGCGCACAATAGAGGCGTGGATATATCTCGATACGTCGGTAAACACGGGCTCCGTTATTTTCGGCAACTATACCGGTTATAACAGCAATCCTTATCTTGTTGCCGGCGTAAACGAGAACGGTGCGCCTTATGTCAGAATGAGCGACGGAAACGACCGCTCGGTCGACGCCGTGTTCGATCAGGTGGACGTAAGAAGCGACAAATTCATTCACATAGCGTTTGTGCTTGATAACGAGCAGAGCCGCGCGCTGTGTTATATAAACGGCGGACTCAAGCAGATAGTGACAGGTTTTACCTTTTACACGGTTCCGCCCAGCGACGTTTTTGTGGTAGGCGGCGATCTGAGAAGCGGCAATCACAGCTGCTTCCTCGGTAAGATAGCGGGCATCTCGTTCTTCAGCAACATAAGGACTCAGGCCGAAATAACAGAAGATATTTCAGGCGTTACCGACTCGGCTGAGCTTATGGCGAGCTATGACATGAACGGCGCCGACAGCAAGACCACGGTATCCGACGTCGCGGGCAACGTTGATATGATGGTAAGGGCCACCTGGCTTGACGATATAAAGCATCCCGATTCATACGCTTATTCGTTTGCGGTGGTAGGAGACACGCAGTCGCTCATATACAAAAATCCCGATCAGATGGCGACCATTTACGACTGGCTCGCCGAAAACAGAAGCGACAAAAAGATCAGATACGTTTTCGGCCTGGGCGATATAACCGAATTCCTGTACGCGGAGCAGAATACGGCTACGGATAACCGCGAAAAACAGTGGGGCGTCGCAAAGGACGCTATATCCAGACTTGACGGAGTTATTCCGTATACGCTTGTAAGGGGCAATCACGACAGTTCGATGTATTTTAACAGTACGTTCAACAACAGCGCGTATATGCAGAATATAGACGGAACGCGCGACGGAAAGCTTGAGGACAGTTACAGCATATTCTTTGTCGGCGATACGAAATACATGGTCGTGACACTTGATTTCAATCCCTCGTCCGAAAGTCTGCAATGGGCGGGCGATATAATAGCCGCCAACAGCGACTGTCGGGTTATAATCACGACTCATTCGTATCTCCATTATAACGGCCAGTTCACTTCGGACGGCGGAAGCAGGATATGGGACGAGCTGGTAAGCAAGTATCCGAATATAGTTCTCGTGCTCTCCGGACACGTTCAGTACGACTTTATAACCACGCGCACCGACACCGGCGACAACGGTAACCTCGTAACCCAGGTGCTCATCGACCCTCAGGACGTGGATCTCAACGGTCCGACCGGACTGGTCGCCATGTTCTATTTCGACGAGAACGGAGAAGATATTTACATCGAATATTTCTCGACGGTCAAGCAGAAATATTTCAAGCAGAGAAATCAGATAAAGATTACGATCGACGATTCAGGCGTCGAGGCGCCCGAGACTGTCGACAGAACGCCCCGCATTTACGTCGGAGATATGCCTCTCGGTCAGGTGGGAGAGAGTTATAAGCTTCCCGAAGTAACGGCTTACGACGCGGACGGCAACAGTATTTCGGCGCAGGTGAAGCTTTACTTTAACGACAGCGAGGTCGTATTTACGGGCGACAGCTTTGTTCCCGACGAGAGGGGGGAATACAAGCTGGTCATTACTGCCGCCGACGGAGACGAAGTCGTAAAGACGATTAAGGTAAGAACACCGGTGGCGGAAGGACTGCTTGAAGACTTTAACGACGAATACTCGATCGAAAACGCGAATGTCGGCGAAAAGGAATGGCTTGAAACGTTCGAAGGCAAGACCGGAGTGCTCCACATCAAGGCGAACGCCAACGACAGAAGCTATTATTCGCTGCGCCTCATAGACCTTTTGTCCGATTATCCCGTACAGCCTTTCGACAGCATCAAGATGACGGTATATGTAAATACGGAGAGCGGCGGATCGGGCAGCTTCTATGACACCACCACCGAAAAATATACGGGTATTTCCAATAACAAGTGGACTGAGTTTACGATAACGCAGTTCATGGACTGGCAGTTCTTTATCGGCAATGCCGCAACCGACGGAGGCGCTATACTGTTTAACGTCTGGACAAAGAACATTGACATCTATATCGATGAAATCTCCTTTGTCGCAACGTTGAAGCCCGAACTTTCGGTCGATAAGGATCAGTATGTTCCCGGAGATACGGTAACCGTATCTTACGGCTCCAACTGCATTACGGAGCCTGACGCCACGGTGACGGTATACAGACCAGACGGAAGTCAGTTCACTCTTTCGGGAAATTCCTTTGTGGTTGAGGACGAAGGCGAATACAGAATAGTGTTGGAGATGACTTGCGGAGAGTCCGGCGAATACACCGGAACAAAGACGCTAACTATAGAGGTGCTCAGCAATTACTTCGAGTTCGGGGAATACGAGCCTTTCGTAACAACGGGCGCCGAAGTCACAATTCCCGCCGCTCATCTTATCGACGTGCTTACCGGCGAGGTTATAGAGGACGCGCAAATTACATACGTCGTAAAATTTGAGGGCGTGAGAGTGCCTTCGGACGGCGGCAAGTTCACGGCTGAGGAATACGGATATTATGAAGTCGTATTTACGGCTAATGTAGACGGACAGGACGCGGGGCACGGATCAATAGTGATCGGCTCGACGACCAAACTTCTTGACTTTATGAGTGAGGATTCTGTTGCCGCAGTAAAAAATGCCGATGTTTCGTATCTGCAGGAATACGAGGGCGCGCCCGGCGTCGCCAAAGCCGATTTCGACAATACTATATACACCCATCTTTATTTTGATTTCGGCATAACGACCGAACAGCTTGCCGCGACGGAGAGGGACTTTATAGAGATAAGAATGTTCGTTGCGGGGACTTCGGACACCGACAAATTCCAGACTTATTACGCGAGTTCGTGGCGGGAATGGTATCAGCTCAATACATGGGTCAAGGTACGGCTGTCCAAGGACGTCATGACCGACGCGCTGCTTACCGCGGATATACTCAGCGGCGCTGCCGAACTCATGCAGCTCCAGAATGCCACCGTTACCAACGTCTATATCGATTACATCGATCTCGCAAAATATGCTTTCTCTTCGGACGGCACCGAAAGATCGGTCGGATTTGACAGCGAGCTTGACGTCGGGCTTGTCAAATGTACGACTCAGGAATGGATGGCGGATTACGAGGGAGCAAAGGGAGTAGTGAAAATAACTTACAGCGATAATTGGAGCGGGTTCAGAGTCAACTATAACGCGGTGGAAAATCTCGACGCAACCGACTTCGATTACGTTGTTATAAGGGCGTATTTCAAAGCGACCGCTTTCTCCTCGCAGGAAGGTAAGGTGCAGATACTCAAGCCTTCGTCGAGCAGTTACTGGGGAGCGTTCGTTGACGTCGACCAATGGGTGGAAGTAAGATTCAACAGAAGCGAAATAGGCGACGACGACCTTACTCAGATGCTGGCAGGTGCGTTCCGCACGTTCGGCACGACTAACGCGACCGTATCGGAGGTTTATATCGACTACGTCGATTTCGTAAAGGAAGCGTGAGTTATCCCGCTGCGGGGGCGGTTTCCCGTCCCCGCAGCGGCGTATGTGCGGAATGCGGAAATTAATGACTTATAAGGATTTAACTCATCTGAACCAGGTTAGAATAGGCGTTTTCGGCGGCGGCCGCGGCATCTCAATGGTAGAATTCTGCACCAAATACTCCGAAGCGCGGCTGGTCGCCATATGCGATAAGTCGGACGAAGTGCTGGACAATGTCAAGAAGTTTATAGAAGAAGCTAACGCTGCCGGCAAGATCAGGACGGAAGTGAATTACTACCGCGACTTTGACGAATTCATTAAGGAGGACATGGACGCGGTAATCCTTGCCAATTACGCCACCGAACACGCTCCTTACGCGATAAGATGTCTCGAAGCGGGAATGCACGTTTTAAGCGACATCGCGCCGGTTAAAAACCTTGCCGAAGCGGTGAAACTCGTCGAGGCGGTGGAAAAAAGCGACAGGATATACGCCTTCGGCGAAAACTGCTGTTTTTTCCCCGGAGTCATGGAGATCAGAAGGAACTACCGCGCGGGCAAATACGGCAGATTTTTATACGGCGAATGCGAGTATATACATGACTGTTCGCACATATGGCCGCAGATAACATACGGCGACAGGAATCATTGGCGCAACAGAATGTACGCGACTTTTTACTGCACCCATTCCATCGGGCCTATGATACACATCACCGGCGAAAAGCCGAAATTCGTCACGGGATACGAGTTGCTGCCGTCGCCGCGTCTGACGGATCTCGGATATCTTAAAGGCACCGCCGGTATAGAGATGATTACCTGCCAATCGGGGGCGGTCATAAAGAGCCTTCACGGCGATTTGCATCACTACTGCCTGTATTATTCTCTGTACGGCACCGAAGGCTGTGTGGAGACAGACCGTAAAGGCGACACTTACAACGTGCTCAACGAGTGGAAGGACGAAAAGCTGTCCTGCTCGAACGCTTTGCACAGCGATTCCGAAGCTCTGAAAATGCTGGCAATGCACGGAGGAGCGGATTATTACAACATGCATTTTTTTGTTCAGAGGATTCTGGGTAACAAGCTGGACGGGGAAGAACTTATAGACGTTTACGAAGCGCTGGATATGTTCCTGCCCGGACTTCTGGCTTACCGTTCGGTCTTTGAGGGCGGCAGGCCGGTAGAGATACCCGATCTGAGGAAGAGAGAGGAACGCGACAGATACCGTAACGATACTTTCTGTGTGGACAGCGACGAGAACAATCCCATGCGCGTGCCGTCGTATTCCAAGGGCGATCCGGATATTCCGGACGAAGTTTACGAGCGCGTCAGGAAAGCCTACCTCGATGGCGAAGCGAAGAAAAATGCAGTAAAATAATTATTGACGCAGCGATTTACCGGAAACAGGAGGACGCCGGAAGGAATATGGTACAATTAAATGTAAAAAAGCGCAATCCGAGGAGCACGTTCAGTAAGTATTTTTTCCTGTTCGTGCTCCTTATCGGGCCGATAATTAACTGGGCGCTTTTCTGGCTGGTAGCAAACCTCAGTTCGATCGGACTTGCTTTTACGGACGCGCGGACCGAAGAGCTGACAATTGTCAATTTCAAGGACGTATGGCAGAATTTTACGTCGCGCGACGGAACGCTGCTTCTGGCGCTGATCAATACGGCGAAATATTTTTTCACGAATCTTTTATTCGTTATCCCTATGTCAATGATTATAGGGTTTTTTATCTATAAAAAAATATTTCTCTACAGAGTATTCAACGTTATTTTCTACTTGCCCTGCGTAATTTCGGCAGTGGCTTTGACGCGGGTGTATACCGAATTTCTCGCGTCAAACGGGCCGTTGGATCAGCTGTTTAATCTGCACATTCCTCCGGAGGGGTTACTCGGCAGGAGCAAGACCGCCACGTCGACAATCCTTCTTTATACCGTATGGACCGGTTTCAGCTCGAATATCCTGCTGTTTGTGGGCGCGATGACGAGAATACCTATAGAGATACTAGAATCGGCCAAGCTTGAAGGCTGCGGACCTGCGCGGGAAATCGTCAGCATAATCCTGCCGCTCATCTTTCCCACGCTTTCCTCTATGATGATACTTGCTTTTACCGGATTGTTTACCGCGTCCGGTCCGATACTTCTGTTTTGTCCTAACGGCGAAAACAATACCATGACGCTGTCGTTCTGGATATTCAAGCAGGTTTACGGAAGCGGCGAGGTAGGAGGCACAGGATCTTATAATCTTGTTTCCGCAACGGGGCTTTGCCTTACGGTTATCGGAGTTCCCATAATACTTTTTGTCAGATGGCTTGTCGAAAAGTTTCCTGAGACGGAGTACTGAGCGGGAGGTGCCGATATGGATAAAAGCAGCGTTTTAATAAAAGGCAGAAGAATAAAAGAGAAAAACATTCTTACCAAGCGTGGTAAGACCGAAAAGGCGATTTTCGCTTTTGTTTTCGTTTTGTTTTTCATATATGCGGCTTCGTTGCTGCTGCCGCTCGTTTACCTTTTTATCAACTCTTTTCAGCCCAAACTCGATTATTACAACAATCTGGGCGAGTACGGGAACGCATTCGCACTGCCGAGAACGTGGATGTGGCAGAATTACGTTACCGCTTTCGAGAACATGGATATGTATGACTCATACGGGAACAGAATAGGGCTGCCTATTATGTTTTTTAACAGCTTCTGGTACGTCATCGCTTCGGTATTTCTCAATATTGCAGGCTGCTGTTTTACGGGCTACGCGCTCTCAAAATACAGCTTTGTCGGCAAAAGGGCGATGTACGCCGTCATTATTTTCACAATGACGATACCTATTGTCGGCTCAACAGGCGCGTCGTTCAAGCTGATGACTGATCTTGGTATTTACAATACGCCGTTCTTTCTGGTTACGGCTTTCGGCGGTTTCGGATTCAATTTTCTCATTCTGTACGGATTTTTCAAAAACCTGTCGTGGAATTATGCCGAGGCGGTTTTTATTGACGGAGGCGGACACTTTACCGTGTTTTTCAAAGTTATGCTCCCTATGACGAGAGCGCCTATAATAACCCTTGCCGTCATGGCCGCCATAAGTTCGTGGAACGATTACAATACGCCGCTGCTGTATATGCCCGATTATCCTACCGTGGCGTCAGGATTATATAAGATAAAAGTATCTTTTTCCCGCTTCGGCGATACGCCGGCATACTTCGCAGGGCTGCTCCTGTCGATAATTCCGGTGCTCGTGCTGTTCTCGTGCTGTTCGGGAATAATCATGAAAAACTTTACCATGGGCGGCCTCAAGGGCTGATTTCGATCAGTGATTTATTACGTTTTCCTCACCGTTGCGGCGCTGCTGTTTGCGCTTCAGTTCATAATTACAAAAGCGTATCAGAGAATCAATGACGACGGAATTTTTTCAACGTTATCGCTTTCCTTTCTCGCATACTGCGTAATAGCCGCCTTTTTTTTCGTCAAAGCCTGCCTGACGCATCAAAAAGTTGTTTTCGGCTTCAGCCTTTTCACTCTGGCGATGACCGCCGGAGTGGCTGTAGTCACGCTTTTATGCGTATATTGCGGGATCAAAGTCCTCGCCGTGGGCGATACGTCCGTTTATTCGGTGTTCATGATGTCAGGCAGTATGGCGCTGCCCTGTCTGACAGGTATAATATTTTACAATGAGCCTGTCGGTATTCTTAAAGGCGTTGCGGTCGTTCTTATGCTGGCCGCCGTCCTGTGCTCCGGGCTGCCTGTCGGCGGGAAGAGGAACGGCAGCAAAAAGGCCTTTGCATACTATGCCGCCGTGTTCGTGCTTAACGGACTCATAGGAGTACTTTTTACCGTTCATCAGAATAGTCCCGAGCTTACCGCATACTACGCCGTTATTGACGGCAAAGCCGTTACCGACAGCGATATTTTTATGTGCTGGTACGGTATTTCCACCGCTGTCATCACCGGCTGCGTCTGGGCGGCGCTCAAGGCGGTTAAGCAAAGAGGTCGGCGGCAAATCGGGTCGGAACAGTCGGAGCTCGTTGCCGCGGCGGATCAGCCGGCTGCCGATAAAAAACTCAATGCCGATAAAAAATTGAAAAGGATAGTTTTATCGGCAGGCCTCGCTGTCTGCTACGGACTTTTTAACGGAACGGGCAATTATTTCATTGCGATAGGCACCGGCCCCGACGGATTGGGCGCGTCCGTGACTTTTCCTGTCGTCAACGGCGGGTGTATTCTGTTTTCCGCTTTGATCGGCGCATTGATATACAAGGAAAAAATCAGCCTGAGGACGGCGGCGGGATTACTGCTTGTAATTACGGCGACGGTGCTTTTCATGTTTTCGTAAACCGACGCCAAAGCATGGAACAGCTGCCGCGATGCGCTGATTGCAGCTTTTGATTTCTATGGCAGGATAATTTAATGCTCGGCTTAAGAGGCTTAAATTAAGAGTGTAAGCTGTATTTTGGTATAGCTTTGACGCAATTTTGTCGTTAACGGTCATATACCTTTATGCGGTATGACAGGGCGCGGCTTTAAGCGCATTGACAAAACGTGAGCCGCGTGATATAATGCATTATCATGAATTTATAATGACCTTAACGGGGGAGGTGGCGATTGGCTTACGGGGGTAAATGCGGCAGCGCCGGCGCCGTAAACGCAAACGGGAACGCTGCAAAGAATACGGAATATTCAGCTGACGGCGACGTTGTCCGCAGCTTGTGCGTGGCGCTCGTACAGCATCGTGCGGTAAAAGATATTGCGCTGAATACGGCGGCGGCCGTGAAATTTATTCGTGAAGCGAAGGCCGGCGGAGCGGATATAGTTTTATTTCCCGAGTGCTTTCTGACGTCTTATTACGCTCCGCGGATATGCGGTTCCGGACTTCCCGACGGTGAGATAGTTTCGAGTCCCGAATTCTGCGATTGGTGCCGTTCGGCATTGGCCGATGACGACGCCGCGATCGGAGAAATACGCGCCGTTGCGGCGGAAGAGCATACCGGAGTTGTGATTACGGCGTTAGCTAAGGGAGTCAGCCGCCCTCAGAATGTCGCTTACGTTATAGACCGCGATGGAAAGGTCATACTTAAATACGCCAAAGTTCACACTTGCGATTTTGACTGGGAAAGGTTTCTAGAGAGCGGCGACAGATTCAGCGTGTGCAGGTTCGACGGAATAACTCTCGGGGTAATGATCTGTTACGACCGCGAGTATCCCGAAAGCGCGAGGGAACTGTTTCTGCAGGGAGCGGAGCTGATTCTGGTGCCTAACGACTGTTGCCTGATGAGGCCGCGTCTTGCGGAGCTTTCCGTTGCCGCAATGCAGAATATGTGCGGCGTGGCAATGGCCAATCCTCCGGGCGACGGCGCGGGCAATTCCTGCGCTTTCGATCCGGAAGTGTGGAATGCCGCGGATGCGGCTCAAGATAATCTTATCGTTTCGGCTGGCGAGAATTATGACGGTATTATTTATGCCCGATTCAATATGGCCGACATACGCGCCCTGCGTCGGCGT
Organism: uncultured Bacillota bacterium; assembly: GCA_949294845.1. GTDB lineage: Bacteria > Bacillota > Clostridia > Christensenellales > Pumilibacteraceae > HGM11386. The sequence continues at coordinate 13,176 of CASFJH010000010.1, forward strand.
GAAGATATGGGGAAATACCGCAAGCCGGTCGCTTACAGACATCTGGTTTAAGACGGCATGGCGGGCAGGAATGTAACTTCAAAGTCGATAAAATCAGTCAAATTGCGAAAAAAAATTTGAAAAATTTCTTGCAAACAGTTGACATTATAATTCCGAGTGTGTTATACTATGAAAGCTGTCCCTCTTAAGGAGGGGGAGCGCGCACATTGGCAACGGAATATACGAAGGTTAATTGTAGAAGTTCGTGTTTTAGAGAGAAAAGAAAGCAAGGAACAAAAAAGAATTAACACCATTTAAAACAACAGTCAACGAAGTTTTGAGTGTAAGAAAGGATCAGACGCACCCGAAAGGGTGCGGAAGTTAAATAACTTGAGAGTTTGATTCTGGCTCAGGACGAACGCTGGCGGCGTGCTTA
>CASFJH010000011.1 GCA_949294845.1 uncultured Bacillota bacterium
TGCCCGTATTGGTGAGCGCGGTTCTGAACCTCAATACGCTGTCGGTAACGCGCTCGACGATATGCTCGGCATACCTGCCGCAGCCTTCGAGCACGGTAACCGCCGAGTCGGCGCCTGCGGTCTGGCTTTTAAGTTTAAGACGGCCGCGTACTTTTAATGTTTATAAAAACGCTTGCGCCCGCTTTATCTTTCCCCCGATGTCCGCTTACGGACGGAAAAAGACTCTATTTTCCGGAACCGCTCGTTCTCTTTTGCTTTTATTATATTTCCTGCCGCTTTTCCTCATATTCAGATAAAAACCTCTTTTTCTTATATTCAGATAAAAAAACCGCCGCGCCCGTAAAAAGGCACGGCGGTTTTCCGACGACACGTCGCTTCAGGCGGCAAACGCGTTGCCGTCAGCGTCGGTTGACGGGAATATCGGGTATAGTGGCGAATCCTTTTTCAAGATCGGCTTCGGTGGGAATGACGTCCGACATGGTGCCTTCGTTGAACTGTTTATAAGCGGCCATATCGAAGTAACCGGTACCGGTAAGACCGAAGAGGATGCGCTTTTTGCGTCCGTCTCTTTTACAGGCGAGCGCCTGATCGATGGCGACGCGTATAGCGTGAGCCGATTCGGGCGCGGGCAGAATACCCTCGACCCGAGCGAAAGACACGGCGGCCTCGAACACCGAGCGCTGTTCGACGGAAACGGCCTCTATAAGCTTCTCGTCGTACATCTGGGAAAGGACGGGGCTCATGCCGTGGTATCTGAGTCCGCCGGCATGGTTGGGCGACGGCATGAAGCCGCAGCCGAGCGTGTACATTTTGGCGAGCGGAGTCGTCTTTGCGCTGTCGCAGAAATCATAGACGTATCTGCCTCTCGTAAGCGACGGACACGAAGCCGGCTCAACCGCGATAAAGCGGATATCGTTTTTACCCTGCAGCTTGTCGCCCATAAACGGCGAGATGAGGCCGCCGAGATTGCTTCCGCCGCCGGCGCAGCCGATGACGATATCGGGAGTCACGCCGTACTTGTCGAGAGCGGCTTTGGCTTCGAGGCCGATAACCGACTGATGCAGCAGCACATGGTCGAGCACCGAGCCGAGAACGTAACGGCAGCTGTCCGAGCGGACTGCGGTTTCAACCGCCTCGGAGATCGCGCAGCCGAGCGAGCCGCCGGTGCCGGGGAATTCCGCCAGCAGTCTGCGTCCCGTTTCCGTCGTATCGGACGGCGACGGAACGACGTTTGCGCCGTAGGTACGCATAACCTCCTTGCGGTAAGGCTTCTGTTCGCTTGACGACTTGACCATATATACGGTAAGGTCCAGCCCGTAATAAGCCGCCGCCATCGAAAGAGCCGTGCCCCACTGACCGGCGCCCGTTTCGGTTGTAATGGACTTAAGCCCCTGCTTCTTTGCGTAGTATGCCTGAGCGGCAGCCGAGTTGAGCTTATGCGAACCGGAAGTGTTATTGCCCTCAAACTTGTAGTAAATCTCAGCCGGAGTGTCGAGATACTTTTCAAGACAGTAGGCCCTCACCGTAGGCGACGGACGGTACATCTTGTAAAAATCGCGGATCTCCTCCGGAATTTCTATGAGCTCGTCGGTAAAATTGAGCTCCTGATCTATGACCTCGTCGCAGAATACCGCGCGCAGGTCGTCCTTCGTGCAGGGCTGCAGCGTTGCGGGGTTGAGAAAAGGCGCGTGCGGTTTCATATGAGCGCGGACGTTATACCAGTATCTGGGTATGTCCTTTTCTTCCAGATAGATCTTGTAAGGAATTTCCTTTGCCATAATTCTGCCTCCTTTTAAAAAAATTTTTTTACGGCAATAAAAAACACGGCAAAACGCCTTTTATGGGACGTCTTGCCGTGGTGCCACCCAAATTCACAGCCGTATAACGGCCGTCTCTGCCGGTACAATCATACCGTTCCTCTGTAACGGGAGGATCCCCGTCGCACGCTACTTTGCCTTACGGCCCGTTTCGCGCGCGCCCTCCGCAGTCCATTCGCCCGTCGTCCGCATCTTCCTTTCACCAAACGGAAGCTCTCTTTAATCGCGTAAAAGCGTACGGGGTACTACTCTGCATCCTCGGTTTTAATGAATTCTAGCACTTTTAACTGAGTTTGTCAAGCTTTTTCTGTAAATTTTTCGCGGAACTCCTCACGCCTCGATAACGCACATCGGCTTGGGCATGGCAACCCGTCTTTGTCTACTCCAGCTCGAAAGCGCCCGTATACAGCGCGTAGTAAGTACCCTTAAGCTTTATCAGCTCGTCGTGCGAACCTCTCTCTATCACATGGCCGTGATCGAGTACCAGAATCAGGTCGCTCGACTGAACGGTGGACAGCCTGTGCGCGATTACAAAGACCGTTCTGCCCTGCATAAGCATATCGGTGCCCTTCTGCACAATTTTTTCGGTACGGGTGTCTATCGAGGACGTAGCCTCGTCAAGTATGAGAACGGGCGTATCTGCGACGGCGGCGCGCGCTATTGAAAGCAGCTGACGCTGTCCCTGCGAAAGATTGGCGCCGTCGGAGGTGAGCATTGTATTGAAGCCCTCCGGCAGTTTGACTATAAAATCATAGGCGTTGGCGATACGCGCGGCTTCGTAAACCTCTTCGTCGGTGGCGTCGGGACGGCCGTAACGGATATTGTCCATAACTGTGCCGGTAAAGAGATTGGTATCCTGCAGAACGACGGTAAGCGAGCGGCGCAGATCGGGCTTTTTGATCTTGTTTATATTGATGCCGTCATACCTGATCTTGCCGTCCTGTATATCGTAAAACCTGTTTATAAGGTTGGTTATCGTGGTTTTACCGGCGCCGGTGGCGCCTACGAAAGCGGTTTTCTGCCCCGGCTCAGCCGTAATGCTGACGTCGTACAGTACCTGATGCCCTTCGTCATAACCGAAATCCACTCCGTCAAGCACTATTCGTCCCTTGAGCTCGGACAGAGTAGTGGTGCCGTCGTGGTGAGGATGCTTCCACGCCCAGTGGTGGGTGCGCTCGTCGGTTTCGACGAGCGCGCCGTTCTCGTCGCGTTTAACCGTGACAAGCGAGACGTAGCCGTTATCCTCCTCGGGTTTTTCGTCTATCAGCGCGAAAACGCGTTTAGCTCCTGCGAACGCCATTGCGCACATAGAAGTCTGGTGCGATACCTGCGCGATCGACTGTCCGAACTGTCTGGACATGGCGAGAAAGGAAATTATCACGGCGACGGACATGGGCGCAAATCCGGTGAGCGAAAAATTTCCCGCTCCGGTAACCATACACAGCGCGCCGCCTATAAACGCCAGCAGAACGTACATATAATTGCCGATGCCGCCTAAGATTGGCATTACGATATTGCCGTACTCGTTGGCGCCGGAAGCGTCGCGTCTGACCTGAGCGTTAAGCTTGCGGAAGTCCTCCAGCGTGCGGTCTTCGTGAGTAAAGACCTTGACTACTTTCTGGCCGTTGGCGATTTCCTCGATAAAGCCTTCCATCTGCGCGGTGGAATGTTGCTGCCTTACAAAGCGATCCGCCGATTTGCCGCCGATGTTTTTGACGACGACAAGCATAACGGCAGCGCAGCCGTAAACTACAAGCGTCAGCCATATCGAATAGTAAAGCATATAGCATGTGAGTATAATAAGAGTGAATAACGTATTGACTATCTGCACCATGCTCTGCGAAATAAACTGTCTTATAGCGTCGATGTCGTTGGTGTAGTAAGACATTATATCGCCGTGCTTGTTCCTGTCGAAATATCTGACGGGCAGCTTCTCCATGCGCGCGAACATATCCTTGCGCAGCGAATTGAGCGTGCGCTGTCCCATGCGCGCCATAATGAACGAATATGCCGCCGCAGCCGCCACGCCGGCCGCATACACGCATATCATCGCCGTAAGTATTCCCGCAAACTGCGGAAGCACCGAATCGAATCCGTCGCTTAGCGCATGCGTTATGACGCGCGCGGTAAGCATATACAGAAACAGTCCCGAAGCGGACGACGCAAGCGCCGTTATGAGAAGGCACACGCCGACGATTGTCAGCTTTACGCGGTTATGCTCCCATATGTACCGGACAAGTCTTTTCATGCCAGAATTGTTCTTTATTCCAACCGATTTAAATTTCATATTCATACCGGGATTTCTATTCATTGTCCGATCCTCCCGCCTTGTTCTGCGCCTCGTATATCTCGCGGTAAATAGCGTTGGTACGGAGCAGCTCCTCGTGCGTTCCTATCCCGTTAATCTCGCCTTTGTCCAGAACCAGTATCCTGTCGGCGTCCTGAACGGACGAAATCCTCTGCGCTATTACGATTTTGGTCGTCTGCGGCATAAACGCCTTAAGCCCCTGCCGTATAAGCGCGTCGGTTCGGGTGTCCACGGCGCTCGTGCTGTCGTCGAAAATTAGCACCTTGGGCTTTCTCAGCAGCGCGCGGGCAATGCACAGCCTCTGCTTCTGCCCGCCCGACAGATTGACGCCGCCTTCATCGAGATATGTGTCGTATCCGTCCGGAAAGCCTGACACAAACTCGTCCGCCTGAGCGACGGCGCACGCGGCGCGCAACTCCTCGTCTGTGGCTTGCGCGTCGCCCCAACGCAGGTTTTCGGCAATTGTTCCGCTGAAGAGGATATTCTTCTGCAATACCACCGCCACGTTCTGCCGCAGCACGTCCAGATCGTAATTTCTCACGTCCACGCCGCCCACCTTGACGCACCCTTCCGTAACGTCGTAAAGGCGCGGAATGAGATTGACGAGCGACGACTTGCTCGAACCGGTTCCGCCCAATATTCCGATAGTTTCGCCCGGCCGTATATGCAGCTCGATATTCTTAAGAACGTCCTCCTCGGCCGACTGCGAATACCTGAACCGCACCGCGCAGAAATCGACCGATCCGTCGGCGACTTCCGTTACCGGATCCGCCGGATTGACCAGAGTGCTCTTCTCTTTAAGCACTTCGGCGATGCGCCTTCCCGACGCAACGGACATGGAAATCATGACAATAATCATTCCCAGCATCATAAGCGACGCCAGAACGTTTATTCCGTAAGAAATGAGGGACGAAAGCTCTCCGGTAGTCAGCGTTCCCCAGCCCAGCCTGCCCGTTATTATGAGCGAGCCGAGCGCCGATATGAGAATAAAGCTCATATACATAAAGAAGTTCATTACCGGCGTGTTCCACGCCACTATTTTTTCGCCGCGTATAAAATCGTTGCAAACGTCGTCTGCCGCCGCTGCGAACTTGGCGTTTTCGTAATCCTCACGCACATAGGTCTTGACCACTCTTATACCTTTGACGTTCTCGTGAACGGAGTTATTAAGCGCGTCGTATTTGGTGAAAACCCTGCTGAAAGTGGGAGTCGCGCGCGATATTATAAATATTATTATGCCGCCCAGAATCGGTATGGCCGCAACGAAGATCCATGCGAGAGAAGGGCTTATCGCAAACGCCATCACCGCCGAAAATATCATCATTACCGGCACCCTGAACGCTATCCTTATGGACACGCTGAACGCGTTCTGTATGTTGGTAACGTCGGTAGTCATTCTGGTCACAAGCCCCGACGGCGAAAAACGGTCGATGTTCCTGAATGAAAATTTCTGCAGCCGCGAAAACATACTGTCGCGCAGATTGGCCGAAAAACCGGCCGCCGCCCGCGCGCTGCACTTTCCCGACATTATACCGCAGGTAAGCGCCACGGCGGCAAGCACGGCGAGTATCAGTCCGTATGTAACCAGCGCGTGCCAGTCCACGCCTCCCGAATCGATAAGCTTTGCCATCACAAACGGCAGTATGCATTCGCACACGGTTTCGAGACAGACGAAGATTATGCTCAGCGCAGTGTTGCGCTTGTTCCCCTCCGTCGCTCCCAGTAAAACTTTTAATGTTCCCATAGATGCCTCCGAAATAAGCTGAAAGTTCGATGTCAAACTATTTTGACGTTTTTTTACCGCCCGAAGGCGGCTCCGATTAACGCTCGAGTTGTCTCATCACGTTCTTTTTCATACGTTCCACACAGGAAAGAAATATCTCAAGCTCCTGTTCCGAAATGCCTTCCGACAATCGGGCTTCCATCGTCTCGATCATTCGATCGGTCATGCCCACAACATTGCGCCCCAGTTCGGTAAGGCAGATCTTCTTAAACCGCGCGTCGGCTACCGCTTCGCGGCGTATAAGCCCCTTCCCTTCCATCGTGGAAAGCACTTTCGAACACGTCGATTTGGTTATCGACATCGCCTTTTCCACGTCGCGCTGATAAACGTCGCGCTCTCCGTTCTGCTGGAGAAATTTGAGGATAAACATATTGGGGCCGGACAGCGGACCGCATCCTATCCCCTCGTTGAACCTTTCAAACTGCCGCGACATCAGGTTCTGCAAATGCCTGAGCTCCGCGCCGATTATCTTTTTGGGCATATTCCGCTCCTTAGTTGAACGTCGAACTGTTTGACATAAAACTATTATATTCCGACGCAACGCGATTGTCAACGGATTGAGGCGGAAAAACCAAAATTTTTTTACGGATTTTCTCCGTTTCTTTTTACAGAATTATCGCCAGTCCAACCAGAGCCGCGAGCAGCACGGGAACCGACACCGCCGCGCCGTACATAAGGAAATATTTAAGCGGAAATTTCACTCCGTTTCTTCCCAATATGCCCGTCCACATAATGCCAGCAAGCGCGCCTATGGGCGTGAGCAGCGCGCCCACGTTCGAGCCGATAACGGCGGCGTAAACCGCCGCCGTAGAAGGCGCGGAAGAAATTATGTCGGCGAAAAGCACGCTCATGGGGATATTGTTGAACAGGTTAGCGGACAGATACGAGGTTATGCCGTAAGCCCAGACGGGCGGCGCTTTGCCCAGAATATCGGCTATTGCGGCGGTCGCTCCGCATTTTTCCAAGGCGAGCACCAGAGCAAACATGGACAGCACGAACGGTATGAGCGCGTAAGGCGCGCGGGCGGCGGCGTGCAGCAGCTCGCGCGGCGCTTTTCTGCGCACCAGAGCGGCAGCGCACGAAGCTACTATAAGGCTTGCCGCCGCGATAACCGTGATTATCCACATTTCCGCTCCTATGTACGACGAGACAGCCAGCATGACGGTGCAGGCGCCCAGATGAACGAGGCCTATCACGCATAGCGCCGCGTCAGGGCGCACGGGCGGTGCTTCAACAGGGCGCATGGGCGCGGTGAGACTTTTTCTGAACAAAACCGCAAGCACCGCGAAAGCCGCCAGTCCGCTGAACAGCGCCGGCAGCCACATGACCGACAGGTACTGCGCGAAGTCCATATCCGAAGCGAGATACATATTTGTGGGATTGCCTATTATTAGCGCCATGCTCCAGGTATTGGCGGCGGTAAATTCGGTCAGCAGAAAAGGAAGCGCGCGCAGACCGGCCCGCGCGCAGAAGTAACAGATAAACGGCGTAAAAGTAAGTATTATGACGTCGTTCGAAGTGAAAACGGTCAGTACCGAAACCACAAGATACAAAAGAACAAACAGCCTGAAAGCGCTTTTTGCCCTTTTCAAAGTCACTTGCGCGAGGTATCTGAAAAATCCCGCCTCGTCGAGAAAGAGCGAAAGCACGGTAACGCATACGAAAAGCGTGAGTATTTTAAGCGGATTGACCTTACCCGCGGCGGTAACGCCGTGCCACCACTCGGATACGGGCAGACGGAATATAAGAATGACCGCGCCGCCTATAAGCGCGGGGATCCAGAACGTGTTGAATTTAAAGCCGCGTATACACAGCTGAGGTTTAAGCAGAACACAGGCGATTACAGCCGCGCACGTCAGGGCGCATACGGTTATCGTAAGAGCCATATAAATCACTCCGGTAGAATAATATACCACCGACCTCCCGTAAAGTCAACCGTCCTGAGCCGCCGCGCAAAATTTATCGCCGTCCGGCCGATACGGCGCCGCGCCTGCCGACTTTTTATGAGAGCTATTTTCCGAAAACCCCTTTGCCTCACGCGCCGAAAAGCTTTCGCCCACACGAAAAACCTTTGCCGTATTTTTTGTAAAACGACTGTATAAAAAAGAGAAGTCTGTCCTGACTTCTCTTTACCGTTTTATCAAAATAACGGAAACCGCGGCGAATATTCTCATTTAATATTGTTTATCTTTTTCCCCGTTTCATCGGGCGTCGCGTTATCATCCGTGTAAAAGCCTTGTAATACAGCAATACCCGTTGCTTCCCACCGTTCCCCGTTTTGCATATTCGCGTATATACCTTGCCTGTCATAGCGCTCTGCCGCGCTCGTCTTATGCGCGTGCAAGCCGTAAAACGTCTGACAAACTAAACCTTAACCGCGCATTTTTCCGTCGCTTACGCAATAACCGATAAACTGCTTACGGCAACAGTCGCGGCTGCGCTCTCAAGTGACACGGCTATGACCGCTATAATTATAGGGATCAGGACGCTGGCGCAGAAAATCGCCGACAGCGCTATCGCCGCGATCGACATACCCTTGCCGCAGCCGCCGTTCCTGTTGGCAAATTTCAGTCCGAGTATTCCGAACACCAAACCCAGCGGCGCAAACACAAAAGCGCATATAAGCCCGATTATCGCCATAGTATTTGTCAGCGAGGCCGAATCATTGCCCGTTCTGACGCCGCAATGGACGCAGATTACCGCCTTATCGTCTATCTCCTTCCCGCAATTCTTACAATACATTGTCTTTCTCCCCGTAAATTTGTACAATCATAATCGCAATTTCCACGGTTGGGCTGTCAGACATAAACCGTGCTTTTTTACGGTATTACACATAAAATTTTACAGCGTTCTGACAATAACGCACAAACTGTTTGCAGCGCCGTACATCGTCGCGACTGAATTCGCAAGAGATAAGCTTATGGCGATCGCTATAATTATGTAGATCAGGAAAATGGCGCAAAGCGTTGCGGATATGATTATCGCCGCGATCGACATACCCTTACCGCAGCCGCCGTTCCTGTTGGCAAATCTCA
>CASFJH010000012.1 GCA_949294845.1 uncultured Bacillota bacterium
AGGAGAACGGAAAGCGGCTTTATCCAAGCACATTTACGGGGTGGCTGAACAAAATGCTGCGGGAAGCGAATATCGACCATTATTCCCTGCATAGTTTGCGCCATACGAACATCACTTTGCAGATCGCCGCAGGCGTTCCCATTGTAACCGTCGCAGCGATAGCGGGACACGCCCGCGCAAGCACAACCAGCGATATTTACGCCTATGCGCTGCGTAGCACGGATAGAATGGTTGCGGACAAACTCGGCAGTATCTTTTCAGCCCAAGAAACGCCCGCAGAAACTCTTAAATCGTCTGATCAAGAAACCGTATCTGGCACAGACGAAACCGACGCCGTGGCTGAATTCAGACACATTAAAGCCGAAATGCAAAGGCTCGGTTTTGAAACTTTGGAAGAGTACGAAGAGTATCTCGATTTCTTGGAGATGAAACGAGCAAAGAAAAAAGATTTTGAGATGTAAAAAGACATAGAAAAACCGCTTGATTTTAACTTTCAATCAAGCGGTTTTTTGGTACTCCCGGCGGGAATCGAACCCACAATTAACCCTTAGGAGGGGTTTGTTATATCCATTTAACTACGGGAGCGCTGAGATCGTTTTGTTATGACTTTTATATTCTACTCTTTTACCGAAGCTTTGTCAAGCGTATGCGCCTTAGCGCACGTTAAAAACCTTATCGGGCAATCGCGTTTTAAGGCGATTAGCTTAGACGCGGCGACAACCGTAAGAAAAGTACCGTTTTGCAGTGATGTCATAAAACGATCGTGGTGCGCAATATGTACGCTCACGTCGGCGCGCAATATGTACGCTCAGGCACGGCTTTGGCGGATATACGCCGTCAAGCGGTCTGCGCCGACGGTCTGCGACGTCCGTGGGCGTTAAACGGCGCCGTATGCGCCATATTTTGCGGACGCCATGCGGTTATCGGTTGACTAAAACGCGACGATAAGCTATAATTATAGGCGAATATCGGAGGAATGTTATGGATTACCGCACCGTAGAAAAAAAATGGCAGAAATACTGGGAAGATCACGACGTCAATAAGTTCGACCCCGACGCCGAAGGGGAAAAATATTACGTTCTCGAAATGTTCTCTTACCCTTCGGGCTCGAATCTTCATCTGGGACACTGGTACAATTTCGGACTGGCAGACTCTTACGCACGATTCATGAAGATGAACGGGCACAACGTATTCCAGCCCATGGGTTTTGACGCTTTCGGGCTTCCGGCCGAAAACTATGCCATAAAAACGGGCATCCATCCGAAGGATTCCACAATGAAGAATATCGCGACCATGGAAAAACAGCTTAAAGCAATGGGCGCAATGTTCGACTGGGATCACGAGCTTTACACCTGCGCGCCCGAATATTACAAATGGACGCAGTGGCTGTTTTTGCAGCTTTTCAAGAAAGGTCTGGCCTATCAGAAGCTGTCGCCGGTAAACTGGTGTTCCTCATGCAACACCGTTATAGCCAACGAACAGGTAGTCGACGGCCGCTGCGAACGCTGCGGCACCGAGATCGTCCGTAAGGAAATGACTCAGTGGTTTCTGAAGATAACCGCTTACGCAGAGGAGCTCCTCGACTGTCTCCCCTCCCTCGACTGGCCGGAAAAAACCAAGCTCATGCAGAAAAACTGGATCGGCAAAAGCGCAGGCGGAGAAATAGAATTTCAGCTCGAAAACGGCGGTTCGTTCCGCGTATTCACGACTCGCGCGGATACTCTGTTCGGCGTAAGCTACGTTGTTCTCGCGCCCGAGCATACGCTCGTCGATAAGATCACCACTCCGGAATGTCGCGCCGCCGTGGAAAAATACAAGTCAGACGCGGCGAAGGCAAGCGATATAGAACGTCTGTCCACATCCAAGGAAAAGACCGGCGTATTCACCGGCGCTTACTGCATAAACCCCATAAACGGCGCGCGCGTACCGGTATGGATAGCCGATTATGTGCTCGCTTCTTACGGATCGGGCGCGGTAATGGGCGTTGCAGCGCACGATACGCGCGACTACGACTTCTGCGTAAAGCACAATCTTCCCATAATCCGCGTTATACGTTCCGCCGACGGCAGTCCCGACGATCTGCCCTACACCGATTACGGCGTTATGGTAAATTCCGGCGAGTTTGACGGAATGACCTCGGAGGAAGGCAAAAAAGCCGTGCTTGCAAAGCTTGAAAAGGCCGGCAAGGGCGGCGTAAAAATCAACTACCGTCTGCGCGACTGGTCGGTTTCTCGCCAGAGATACTGGGGAGCGCCCATTCCGATTATACACTGCGAGCACTGCGGAGCAGTACCTGTACCAGAAAAGGATCTGCCCGTCACGCTCCCTTACAACGTCAATTTCACTCCCGACGGCAAGAGTCCGCTCGGCAAGTGCGAAGAATTTATGAACGTGGTCTGCCCCGTCTGCGGAAGACCCGCCAGGCGCGATCCAGACACGCTCGATACGTTCGTGTGTTCAAGCTGGTATTACCTCCGCTATCCTGACAACAAAAATGATAAAAAGCCTTTCGATTCCGGGCTCATAAACCGTATGCTTCCCGTCGATAAGTACGTCGGCGGCGCCGAACACGCTTGTATGCATCTGCTTTACTCGCGCTTTATCACGAAAGCGCTGCGCGATATGGGCTATCTCGATTTCGACGAGCCGTTCACTTCTTTGGTTCATCAGGGGCTTATACTGGGCGCCGACGGCGAAAAGATGTCCAAATCCAAAGGCAACGTCGTCAATCCGGACGCGTATGTCAACGAGTACGGCTCGGACGCTCTGCGGCTCGGACTGATGTTCGGCTTCAGGTACTCCGAAGGCGGCCCTTGGTCAGACGACGTCATGAAGGCGGCAGCCAAGTTCCTTGAACGCGTGGAGCGAATCGTGAACAGATGCAGCGCCGCAGGCGACGATTGTCCGGCGGCAGGCGCAAAGGAAAAAGAACTCGAATACGCGCTTAACTCCTGTATCAAGAGCGTGACGGCGGATATGAAAACCTTCTCGTTCAATACTGCCGTTGCCCGCGTTATGGAGCTGGTCAACGCCATGTACCGCTACGATGCCGACGGCGGCTGCGGCGCTTTTCTCAAGCAGACCGCGCGCGTGCTTATTAAGATAATCGCGCCAATGGTTCCCCATACCGCCGAAGAGCTCAACGAGAAGCTGGGCGGCACAACAAGCGTTTTCCTGCAGCGTTATCCCGTTTGCGACGAAAGCAAGCTGGTTAAAAACGAGGTGGAAATCGCTTTGCAGATAAACAGCAAGCTGAAAGCGCGCGTATCTGTGCCTGCCGGCCTTAACCGCGAAGAGTTGGAAAAGGCTGCGCTGGCTCTCGACGCCGCCAAGGAGTTGCTTGACGGAGCGACCGTCAAAAAAGTCATAGCCGTCCCCGACAGACTGGTAAACTTCATAATATGAAATTCAATATTATCCGCGTCGTCGAGACCGGTTCGACAAACGACGATATAAAACAGAGAGCCGAGGCAGGCGCCCCGGCTCTTACTGTTATTGCGGCCGAGCGCCAGACCGCCGGCAAAGGCCGACTGGGGCGGGCTTTCGTATCGCCCGACGGGCTGTACTTCAGCGTGCTGCTGCGCCGGCAGGTCGACGTCGCGGCGCTGGTTACCGCTTCGGCAGTCGCCGTATGCCGCGCCGCGGAAAAGCTGACAGATAAAAAATACGGCGTCAAATGGGTCAACGACGTATATTCGGAGGGCCGCAAGGTATGCGGCATACTTTGCGAATCGGTATTCTCCCCCGACGGCAGCTTCGCTTATTCGATAGTAGGCACCGGCATAAACCTGTCGAAAAAGGGGCTTGAAAGCGTGCCTGTTGCCGGCGCGCTGTTTGCCGACAATCCGCCCGAAGGATTCCGTGACAGGCTGCTAAACGAATGTCTGAACGCTTTCGGCAAGCTGCTTGAAGAAATCCAAAAAAAGCCGCACCTCGACGAATACAGGCGCCGAATGATACTGACGGGCCGCGATGCGGATATCGTAACCGCCGGCAAAACGTTGCGCGCGCGTATTCTGGGCGTAGACGACGATTTCCGGCTGCATGTACGCTATCCCGACGGAGCAGAAGCTTTCCTGTCAACAGGCGAAGTGACACGCACGATACTTTCCTGAATCAGAGTTTTTTGCCCGTTAATTTAAGCGCCTCTTCGACCAGCGCTCTGTTCTTAGGATTTTTATATTGCATAAGCGCGCGCTGCATGGCCTTTTCATGCGGCGTTTTTGCTGTATATACCGGCTGCATGTTGCGCGGATCAAGCCCGGTGTAATACATAGTTGTAGCTAGCGTACCCGGCGTAGGATAGAAATCCTGCACCTGTTCGGGGCAATACCCGATTTTTTTAAGATATGCGGCAAGCTCAACGGCGTCGGACAGAGTGCATCCCGGGTGCGACGAGATAAGGTACGGCACAAGATACTGTTTCTTCCCTTCCGCGGCGTTAAGTTTACGGTATTCGTCGCAGAACCTCTCGTATAATGCGTGCGGCGGTTTGTTCATAAACCTCAGCACGCCGTCGCAGACGTGCTCCGGCGCTACCTTGAGCTGCCCCGAAATGTGGTGTCTGACCAGTTCGCGCATAAACGTTTTGTCCTTGTCGTAGAGCATATAATCGAACCGCAGACCGGACCTGACAAACACCTTTTTAACGCCCTTTATACTGCGCGCCTTGCGCAGTATATTGAGATAGTCGCTCTGATCAGCCTTGAGATTGGGACAGGGCTTGTAGCCTATACATTCGCGCCCTTTGCACGCGCCCGACTTCTTTTGCTTTTCGCAAGCGGGGTTGTGCAGGTTAGCGCTCGGTCCGCCTATGTCGTGAATATATCCTTTAAAGTCGGGGTCGGCGGCTATCCTTTCCACCTCTTGCAATATGCTTTTCTCGCTGCGCGGTGTTACAATTCTGCCCTGATGGTAAGTTATGGCGCAGAAAGCGCAGTTGCCGAAACAGCCGCGGTGCGCCGTCACCGAAAATTTGACTTCCTCTATCGCCGGCACGCCTTTAACGTACATCGGATGCGGCGCGCGCATATACGGCAGCGAGTAAACGAAGTCCATCTGTTTTTCGGTAAGCGGAAGCGCCGGACGGTTGACTACTGCGTAATGCGTATTGTCCTGCTTCTGTACGAGCACGTCGGCGGTATACGGATCGGTGTTGTCGTACTGCACCATGAAGGCTTTGGCGTACAGCCTTTTATCGGACGACACGCGCTCGTGGCTGGAAAGCAGCGTTACGCCCTGTATGCGCTCGCCTGCAATCGCCGCGGCTATCGCCTCAGGCGCCTCGTCGGCCGTCGTAAGATACGCCGTGCCGCGTATGTTGCGCAGCTTACCCAGCGGTTTGTTTCTCGCCGCCATGGCGCACAGCTCGAGCACCGGATTTTCCCCCATGCCGTATATAAGCAGATCAGCGCCCGAATCGAACAGCACCGAATGCATAACGCTGTCCGACCAGTAATCGTAATGCGACAGCCGGCGAAGCGAAGCTTCTATTCCGCCGATTATTACGGGAATCGAAGGAAACAGACGTTTGAGCGCTCTGGTATAGACGGAGGTGGCTCTGTCAGGTCGCCGCCCGAACTTCCCGCCCTCCGAATACACGTCGGCGGTGCGTTTTCTGAGCGCTACGGTATAGTTGTTCACCATTGAATCGACCACGCCGCCCGACACTAAAAACGCGTGTCTGGGCGCGCCAAGGCTCATGAAATCCTCGTCGGTGACCGGCTGCGGCAGTATGCCGACCGTAAAGCCCTGCGATTCGACCAGTCTGGCTATAATGGCGTGACCGAAAGAATGGTGGTCGACGTATGCGTCAGCCGACACCACGATAAAATCAAGCTGCCATATCTCGCGCTCGTAACACTCCGACAGCGTTACCGGCAGAAATCCCGAGCTCACGAAAAATATTTAACGCCCGACTCGAAAATTTTCATGTCGGTTTCGCCGGGTATGTTTTTCATGATGTTCTCGCCTATGCGCTCGCTGTGTCCCATTTTGCCGAAAATACGGCCGTCGGCGCTCGTAATGCCCTCTATAGCCATTACCGAGCCGTTGGGATTATACGGCGAAGTCATAGTGGCGTTGCCGTCGGGATCGACGTACTGCGTCGCTATCTGTCCTGCAGCCGCCAGCCGCGCAAGCGTGTCCGCGTCCGCTTTGAACCGTCCCTCGCCGTGAGAAACCGCTACTTTGAAGCGGTCGCCCGTTCTGACGCCGGCAAGCCAAGGCGAAAGATCGGACGCAACGCGTATCTCGGCCACCGTCGAAACGTGACGGTTTATATTATTGAAAGTGAGCGTAGGGCTGTCGGCGGTAAGTGCGCACACCTTGCCGTAAGGCAGAAGCCCGAGCTTTACCAGCGCCTGAAAACCGTTGCATATACCGAGCGCCAATCCGTCGCGCTCGTACAGAAGTCTGTGAATGGCGTCGGCAAGACGGGGATTCTTAAAGGTCGCCGCTATGAATTTGCCGCTGCCGTCAGGCTCGTCGCCGCCCGAAAAGCCGCCGGGAAACGCCGCTATCTGGCACTTGTCGATGAGGGCGGCCATCTCGCGCACCGAGCGCTCTATATCGGCTTCCGAACGGTTGCAGACGACGTAAGTGACCGTCTCGGCGCCGGCAGCGCGGAAGCGCGCCGCCGTATCGTACTCGCAGTTTGTACCGGGAAATACCGGCAGGAACACTCTGGGCTTTGCTATCGGAGCCGAAGCTCTGACCTTACCGCCCGAAGCGTAGCTTACGTTTTCCGCCCTGCCTTCAGCCGGCGCCGTGACCGGATAAACTCCGGCGAAAGTGCCGCAAAAAGCGTCTGCCGCCGCGTCGAGCGACAGCTCCTGTCCGCCGGTAACGACGTATTCGTCTATCGAAAGCTGCTTAAGACAGCTGTCAAGCAATATTACCTTGCGCGAACGCGTTATGCCGATAAGTTCTATGCCGAAGCAGTCGAACGCTTCGGGATCGGAAGTCGACAACAGTATATCGCCGAGCGAGCGCGCAAAGAAGTCGGGTTCAATGCCGTTAAAGGCAAACCCGAGCGAGTTTCCGAAACAGCTCTTGACTATCTCCGCCGCCGCGCCGCCGTTTTCCACCACGGCGGTATAATCTATCTTGCCCGAATGTATCTGCTCGTAAACGACTCTCAGCAGATCCTTCACAAAACCGTAGTCGGGCATATTGTATTTGTCGCGTTTGAGTTTTATGCGGTAAACGCGCTGTTCGGGACGCGAAAGCGTATTGGAAACTATCTCCGACGCCTTTGCGATGCCCAGCGCAAAGGAAATGAGCGTGGGCGGCACGTCGATACGCTCGAAGCTGCCGCTCATCGAATCCTTGCCGCCTATCGCCGCAAGGCCGAGGCCGAGCTGCGCGTCAAGCGCGCCGAGCAATGCGGCGGCCGGCTTACCCCACCTTTCGGGATCGGTACGCAGCCGCTCGAAAAACTCCTGGAACGTAAGTCGTATGCTGTCTAAAGGCGCGCCGGCTACAGCCGCTTTTTCTACCGAAAGCAGCACCGAATAAACCGCTCCTATAAAGCAGCCCTCGTCCATGAGATACGGGTCGTAACCGCAAGCCGCCACGGTGGCAGTATCGGTCTTACCGTCAGCCGGAAGCTTTGCCGCCATGACCGCAGTGGGCGTGCGCTGAGTTTCTCCGCCGAAAGGCATAAGCACGCTGCCGGCGCCTATGGTGGAATCGAACATTTCCGAAAGCCCTTTCTGCGAGCAGAAATTGTAATCGGAAAGCAATTTAAGAAGCATTTCGGCATATTCGCCCTTGGCGTATCTCGCCTCGAACTTGGGAGACAGTCCGAAATAGTCGGTTACGTTCTCCCTTATCACCGCCTGAGCGGTCTGGCGCACGCCGTTGGTGTCAAGAAAACTGCGCGGCAGATCGACGACCGTTTTGCCTCCGCAGAACATACGCATTCTCTCGTCAGCGGTAACAGTTGCAACCGGCGTGGCGTCGAGATTCTCCTCTGCGCACAGTTTGCGCATTTTCTCGGCGTCTCCGGCTGCGACGACTACTGCCATTCTCTCCTGCGATTCGGATATCGCAAGCTCCGTAGCGGACAGTCCGCTGTACTTTTTGGGTACGGCGTCAAGATCGATATCCAGTCCGGGACTGAGCTCGCCTATGGCGACGCTTACGCCGCCCGCGCCGAAATCGTTGCAGCGTTTTATAAGCCGTGTACATTCGGGATTGCGGAAAAGCCGCTGTATCTTACGCTCGGTAAGCGGATTGCCCTTCTGCACCTCCGCGCCGCAGGTATCTATCGATTCAACGGTGTGCGCTTTTGACGAGCCTGTAGCTCCGCCGCACCCGTCGCGACCCGTTTCGCCGCCGATAAGCAGCACCACGTCGCCGGGCTGAGGCGTTTTTCTTATAACGTTGTCCGCAGGCGCGGCGCCCACCACAAAGCCGGTCTCCAGCCTCTTGGCGGCAAAGCCGGGATGATAATACTCCTTTACCGTGCCGGTCGCAAGCCCGATCTGATTGCCGTAGGACGAAAATCCGGCTGCGGCCGTCTTGGATATTACGCGCTGAGGCAGCTTGCCCTTCATCGTTTTGTCGACGTCGGCGTTTATATCGGCCGCGCCGGTAATGCGCATCGCCTGATAAACGTAGCTGCGCCCCGACAGCGGATCGCGTATGGCGCCGCCCAGACAAGTCGCCGCTCCGCCGAAAGGTTCTATCTCCGTAGGATGGTTATGCGTCTCGTTCTTGAACATGACCAGCCAGTCGGCTTCTTTGCCGTCGACGTCTGCTTTAACCTTAACCGAACAGGCGTTTATCTCGTCGGACGCGTCAAGATTGTCGAGCAGCCCTTTGCGCTTTAATTCTTTGGCGCCTATGGTCGCCATGTCCATGAGGCAGACGTATTTGTCGTCGCGCCCCTCGTAAAGCGACGAGAAAAGCTTGCGGTAAGAGTCGTAAGCTTCGGATACCGGCTCCATATCGCCCTTTATCTTTATCTTTTCCAGCTCGGTAAGAAACGTGGTGTGCCGGCAGTGATCGGACCAGTAAGTGTCTATCACCTTGAGCTCCGTAACTGTGGGATCGCGACCGTCTGAGGCGAAATGGTCGCGCACGAACGCCAGATCCTCGACGCTCATGGCAAAACCCATGCGCTTATGGTAGCTCTCGATCTCGCTCTGTCCGAAGCCGGTAAAGCCCTCCACGACCGACACGGGCTCGGGCGCCGCGACTGCCGGAGTAAGAGTTTCGGGCATATCGAACGAGCAGAGCCGCGCTTCGACCGGATTGACGAGGTATTTCTCCACCTTGGCAATATCCCCTTCGTCCAGCCCGTGAACCGCGTATATCGTCGCCGTCCTTATAAGCGGGCGCGCGGTACGGTTGAGCAGCTGAACGCACTGCGCGGCGCTGTCGGCGCGCTGATCGTACTGCCCGGGCAGATATTCGACGCCTATGAGCTCGTAGCCGTCAAGCTGCGGCAGCGCGTCGTATGTAACGTCGACAGGCGGCTCGCTGAACACTGTAGGCACTGCCGCCGCGTATTCGGCTTCCGTCATACAGTCAACGTCGTATCGCAGAAATATCCTCACGTCGTCGGGCTGAAGCCCCAGTACGTTTATCAGATCGTTTCTGACTTTTTTGGCGGCGACGTCCTCGCCGCGCCTCTTCTCCACAAAAAGTCTGAACATTTTTGTCTCCGAAAAAAAGCTTTACAGCGCGCAGATATCGCGCCTGTAATGCATACCGTCGAAATATATATTGCTGATTCCCTTATATGCTTTGGTACGGGCTTCGGCAAGATTTCTGCCCATCGCGGTAACGCCTATGACTCTTCCGCCGTTGGTAACGAGCTGACCGTTGCTCACCGCGGTGCCGGCGTGAAACAGCATACAGTCTCCAACATCGCCGATGCGGATGGGAATACCTTTCTGGTACTTGAGCGGATAACCTCCGCTTGCCGCAACGACGCAAACGCAGGCTTCGTCGCTCCACATGAATTTAATTTTATCGAGAGTGCCGTCTATACACGCCTCGAATATCTCGAAGAGATCGTTCTTAAGCCGGGGCAGCACGACCTGCGTTTCGGGATCGCCGAACCGCGCGTTGTATTCGAGCACTTTGATGCCGTCCGGACAGACCATCAGTCCGAAGTACAGCACGCCCTTAAACGTGCGGTTTTCGGCTTTCATCGCGCGCACCGTAGGCACGAAAATCGACTCGTAGGCCTCGGCAGCCATATCGGGCGTATACTTCAGCGATGGGCTGAAAGTCCCCATACCGCCGGTATTCAGCCCCTTGTCTCCGTCCAGCGCGCGCTTGTGGTCCTGGCTCGAGACCATCGGAACTACCGTTTCGCCGTCAGTAAACGCGAGCACGGACACTTCGAAGCCGGTGAGGACGTCCTCGATGACCACGCGTCTTCCGGCGTTGCCGAACGCCTTGTCCTCCATTATCTCCTTGAGCCCGTCGAACGCTTCGCGCCGCGTGGGACAAATGAGCACGCCCTTGCCGAGCGCAAGCCCGTCGGCCTTGATGACGACGGGAAGCTTGCAGGTTTCAATATATTCGCGCGCCTTTTCGTAATCGTCGAACGTCTCGTAGTCGGCCGTAGGTATGCCGTATTTTTTCATAAGACCTTTTGAAAAGACCTTGCTCGCCTCGATTACGGCAGCCTCGCTGCGCGGACCGAACGCTCTCAGTCCTTTGGCTTCGAGGCGATCGACAAGCCCCAGCGCGAGAGGATCGTCCGGAGCGACTACGGTCATGTAAATATCGGAATGCTTCAATACGAAATCGACTATCCCGTCAAGATCGGTGGCTGATATGTCCACGTTTTCCGCTATTTCCGCGGTGCCGGCATTGCCCGGAGCGCAGTAAATTTTGCCGACCTGCGCGCTGCGGCGCAGCTTCCACGCGATAGCGTGCTCTCTGCCGCCGCCGCCTACGATAAGAATATTTTTCTTCATACCTTCTCCGTTATCAGTGCTTGAAGTGACGTTCGCCCACGAAAATCATGGCTATACCGTACTTGTTGCACATATCTATGCTGTCCTGATCGCGTATGGAGCCACCCGGCTGTATGATAGCCGTAACGCCGGCTTTGCCGCACGCTTCCGCGCAGTCGTCGAACGGGAAAAACGCGTCTGACGCGACCACGGCGCCGCTTATTCTGTCTCCGGCGTGCTCTATCGCCTGCTGAGCCGCCCATATACGGTTTGTCTGACCTGCGCCGATGCCGACCGAGCGGAAATCCTTTGCCGCTACTATCGCGTTCGATTTTGTGTGCTTGACGACCTTGTAAGCGAACTCGAGCTGAGCCATCTCCTCGTCGGTGGGCTTACGCTCGGTGACGCAGCGCACGTTGTCGTGCGAGAACAGCGACGTATCGCGGCTCTGTATAAGCAGTCCGCCGTTGACTTTTTTCATGTCGGTGCCGTCGCTTTCCACAACCCCTATCGTATCGAGCTTCAATATGCGTATGTTCTTTTTCTGCGACAGAATGGCAAACGCCTCGTCGGTATAGGAGGGCGCGATGACTATCTCGAGGAATATCTGCGACATATCAGTCGCGGTGTCGGCGTCAACCGTGCGGTTAAGAGCGACGATTCCGCCGAATATGCTTACGGGATCGCACTCGTAAGCGGCCGCGTAAGCCTCGTGAACGGTCTTGCCCACGCCCACGCCGCAGGGATTGGCGTGCTTTACGGCGACGGCCGCCGGCTCGGTGAACTCTTTGAGCAGCTCGAGCGCGCCGTTGGCGTCGTTTATGTTATTGTACGAAAGCTCCTTTCCGTGAAGCTGCTCGGCATACGCTATCGAATTGGCGACCGGCAGCGGCTCGCGGTAAAACGCGGCGGTCTGGTGCGGATTTTCACCGTAGCGCAGATCCTGAACCTTTTCAAAGGCGAGCGCTATCTGATCGGGATAGCGGATGCCCAGCTTCTCGCGCATGAACGCCGATATCATCGAATCGTATACGGCGGTGTGCGTGAACACCTTGTACATCAGGCGGAAACGGAACGCCTCGTCCGCGGTGCCGTCGGCCAGCCGTGAAAGCACTTCGCCGTAATCGGACGGATCGACGACCACAGTCACGTCGCGGTAATTCTTCGCCGCCGAGCGCAGCATGGTGGGACCGCCTATATCGATATTTTCGATTGCGTCCTCCATAGTAACGTCGGGCTTGAGGATCGTCTCCTTGAACGGATAGAGATTGACCGCCACTATATCTATGGTGTTTATTTTAAGCTCCTTAAGCTGGCGCATATGCTCTTTGTTACCGCGCATCGCCAGCAGTCCGGCGTGTACTGCCGGATGCAGGGTTTTCACTCGCCCGTCGAGGCACTCGGGAAACCCGGTTATCTCGGAAATGCCTATACAGCTCACTCCCGCTTCGGTAAGCGCTTTTGCCGTTCCTCCGGTAGAGATGATCTCGTACCCCAGCTTCACGAGTCCTTTTGCAAAGCCTACCACTCCGTCCTTCTTGCTCACGCTTATAAGCGCGCGTTTTACCATCGGTATTATCTCCTTAAAAAATATTTGTCAAAAACGAAATTCACGCGTGTGCCAGAAACGAAATTCACGCGTATGCCGCGCGTCCGCCTTTCGCCTACTTGTCACGGCAAAGCTCCGCGACCACCTGCGGCAGCAGAACGTGCTCGGCCTCCAGTACGCGTGCGGCGAGCGTTTCGGGCGTATCGCCCGGCTCCACAGGCACGCGCACCTGTTTGATTATTTCGCCGGTGTCGGTGCCGCCGTCCACATAATGCACGGTAGCGCCCGAAACCTTCTCCCCCGCCTCTATGACCGCGCGGTGAACCCGTATGCCGTAAAAGCCTTTGCCGCCGTAAGACGGAAGCAGCGCCGGATGAATGTTTATCGCGCGGCCTTTAAGCTTTTCGGCGGCAAACGGCGAAAGTATGCCGAGATACCCGGCAAGCACCACCAGCTCGGCGTTATATTCGTCGAGCAGTCTGAGAATCTCTCTGTCCCGCGCCTCGCCGTCGGCAAAGTCTGCTTTGGCGCACACCGCCGTAGGTATACCGCGCGCCGCCGCGCGCACAAGGCCGTATGCCTGAGCGTTGGAAGCGACGGTCAGTACGGCCTTTCCGTCGATTTCGCCGCGGTCGATAGCGTCAAGCACCGACTGCATATCGCTGCCCGAGCCTGAAATGAGAAAGGCTATACGCTTCATAGCGATACGCCCGATCCGCTTACGGTGCGGCCGATAACAAAAGCTTTTTCGCCCAGCTTTTCGGCCGCGCGGCATACGTCGCCGGCAACGGCGGCGTCGACGCAAAGCACCATGCCTATGCCCATATTGAAGGTATTGAAAAGCTTGGCGTTGTCAAGGCCGCTGCGCTCGCGTATCAGCTTGTATACGGGCGGAGCGGTAAACGAATTGACGTCTATCTCGCACCCTATCCCTTCGGGGAATATGCGCGGAATATTTTCGATGAATCCGCCGCCCGTGATATGCGCGATTCCCTTGATGTCGAAGCTCTTCAAAAGCTCGAGCACTGTGCGGACGTAAATGCGCGTCGGCCTTAAAAGCGCGTCGGCGTAGGTCTCGTTGAGCGTGCTGTCGAATTTTTCTATTTCGCTCTTATCCTCGCCGAAAAGCTTTCTTATAAGGCTGTAGCCGTTGCTGTGAACGCCCGTCGAACCAAGTCCCACGAGAACGTCTCCGGCAACTATTCTCTCGCCGTTTATTATCTTCTTTTTATCGGCAATGCCTACGCAGAAGCCTGCCAGATCGTACTCGCCCTCGGCGTAAAAGCCGGGCATTTCGGCAGTTTCGCCGCCGATAAGCGCGCAGCCCGACTGACGGCAGCCTTCCGCAACGCCTGCGACGACCTTTTCGGCTACTTCGGGGTACAGCCGCCCCACCGCGTAATAATCGAGGAAGAACAGCGGCTTGGCGCCCTGACACACGACGTCGTTTACGCACATCGCAACGCAGTCGATGCCTATCGTGTCGTGGCGGCCGGTGATAAACGCGTATTTGAGCTTGGTTCCCACCCCGTCGGTGCCGGCTACCAGTACCGGCTCGGCAACCTTTTCGCCGGCTATCGAGTAAAAACCGCCGAACGAGCCGAGATCGCCCAGAACGTTTTCGTTAAAAGTCGAGGCGGTGTGTTTTTTTATAAGTTCTACGGCTTTGTATCCGCGCGTAACGTCCACGCCGGCTTCTTTGTAATCCATAATATCTCCTTTAGTTTACGGCTCAGTTGAGGCCGAGACGGCGCATCATCTCCTGATATGCCTCCTCGACGCCGCCCATGTCGCGGCGGAAACGGTCCTTATCAAGTTTTTCCTTGGTGGTCGAATCCCAGAACCTGCAGGTGTCAGGGCTTATCTCGTCGGCCAGCAGTATGCGTCCCTTATAACGTCCGAACTCAAGCTTGAAATCCACGAGATCGATATTGAGCTTTCTGAAGTAGTTTACCATATAGTCGTTTACGGCAAAAGCCATATCCGAAATGGTCTTGACCTCTTCGGGCGTGGCGAGCTCCATCGCGTAAGCGTGGTACTCGTTGATCATAGGATCGCCCAGCTCGTCGTTTTTATAGGAGAATTCGAGCACGGTGTGCGCCAGTACCTTGCCTTCGGGAATACCGAGGCGCTTGGACATCGAGCCTGCGGCAATGTTGCGCACTATGACCTCCAGCGGAACTATCTGAACTTTTTTTACGAGAGTTTCGCGCTCGGAGACCTCTTCAATAAAATGCGTGGGAACGCCGGCCGCCTCGAGATTGCGGAACATAAAGTTAGACATACGGTTATTTACGACGCCCTTGCCGGCTATCGTACCCTTTTTGAGACCGTTGAACGCCGTAGCGTCGTCCTTGTAGTCGACCAGTACCACGTCGGGAATATCGGTCGCCCAGACCTTCTTGGCCTTGCCTTCGTAAAGCTGCTCTTTTTTCGTGAATTCCATTTGTATATAACTCCTGAAAAAATTAATTTACATATCCTTCAGCTCGCGGCGGAGCGCCTCGTCCGCGGCGAGCGTCTTTACGCGCTGTTCTTCCTTATACTCCCTGAGCTTTGCGCGCAGCTCGCCGTATCTGACCGACAGTATCTGCGCCGCAAGAACGCCGGCGTTTTCGCCGCCGTTGACGGCGACCGTCGCGACCGGAACGCCTGCCGGCATCTGCACCATGCTAAGCAACGAATCGAGACCGCCCATCATGGAAGTCGCCACCGGCAGCGCTATGACAGGAAGCGCGGTGAACGCCGCTATCACTCCTGCCAGATGCGCCGCTTTGCCCGCAACGCCTATAAAAACTTCCGTTCCGGCGCGCTCCGCCGCTTCGACGTAAGCGTGCGTTTCGGCAGGCGTCCTGTGCGCGGACAAAACGCGTACTTCGCGCTGTACGCCCAGCTTGTCAAGAACTGCCAAAGCCGGCTTTACCACGTCGAAATCGCTCTTGCTGCCCATTATTATCGATACTTTCATATGCACTCCTTTATATACCAGATAATTATACTAAATTGCCGCATAATAGTCAAGTGATAACGCGGCTGTACAGCCGGCCGTCGAAAACCCGGTTACCGCAGGATTGTCGCGCCGCCGAAAAGTCCGCCGGTCAACATAACAGCCGCGCCCGACTGCCGCCGAAAACATACTGACGGTACCGACCGGTTGCGGCGACGCGCCGCCGTCGGGTTTACAGCCAAACAAAAAGGAGATTCCTTTACAGAACCTCCTTTTGAAATACGCTATTCGGATTACACCGCCAGCGGCACCAGGTACATGACGAGGAACAGCACGACGATGATGCCGGTAACGATAGATATCGTCCACTTCGGCTTTTCGAGCGGCTGCGCTTCAACTGCGGCGGGTGCGCCTTCGGCGGTTTCACCCTCGGCGGGAGCCGCGGCGGGAACAGCCTTTTTAGACTTGACGGAATAAATGATCCAATCGATAACGTAGCAAACGATGTTGATGACAACGTAGGAGATAAGGCCTAAGCCGATACCGTCGGTTATCGAATAGAAGAACGGCATACCTGCGATCGTGATAAACGCGGGAACCGCCACGCGAACGTCATGGAAATCAACGTTGGATACGGTCGACATCATGAGCACGCCCACATAAACGAGTCCGCACGCGGCGGCCGCCGACGGAATGAACTTGAATACGGGCAGAATAAGAATGGATACGAGGAAGAGCAGCGCGGTTACGACCGAAGCAAAACCGGTCTTGCCGCCCTCGGCGACGCCGGTGCCGGATTCAACGAAAGTGGTGACGGTGGAAGTACCGAGGGAGGCGCCGGCAACGGTCGCGATGGCGTCGGCGAACATTGCGCGCTTGAAGCCGATAGGCTTACCCTTTTCGTCGATAAGGTTGGCTTTGGTAGCGCAGCCTACGAGCGTGCCGATCGTATCGAACATATCGATCATGCAGAAAGTGATAACGAGCATTATAGTCGACATGACCGCTTCGCTGCGGAACGCGTTTGCAAAGTCGAACATGAAGAACGTGCCCTTTTCGGGATCGCGGCTGAAGAACTCGGCGAACTTCTCCCAGAACTTCCAGTCGTCGCCGTTGGTGAACACTTTGACGTCGGTTACGCCGAAAGGGATACCGATTATCGTGGCGGCAAGGATACCGATAAGCACCGAGCCTTTAACGCGGAACTTGGCAAGCACCGCGATTACGATAAGTCCGAACAGGAATACGACCGCGCCCTTGGCAAGAGCGGTGTCGGTGCCTTCTACAAACAGGTGCGTAAAGTTTACGAGGTCGACCTTGATGCCGTCCTGAGCCTTTACGATGCCTGCGTTCTGCAAACCTATAAAAGCAATGAACAAGCCGATGCCTACGGGTATCGCGCCTCTTATGCCGGCGGGGATACCTTCGAAAATACGCTCGCGGATGGTGACCAGCTCGCCGGTCTCTTTATCTCTGCCGCAAGGTATAAGCGTAAACGCCAAAAACAGCGCGCCGCTTATGAATACGATGGCGACCGCACCGCCGAAGACGTAACCGCCCACTCCGGCAAAGCCAACCAGAACGAGCTGCATCTGCGTGTTGAGTCCCATGCCGGGCGCCTGCGCGTAAGGCACGTTTGCAAGCAACGCGGTGAGCAGCGTACCGATAAACGCTCCGAGCGCGGTAGCGAGGTACACGCTGTTCCACAACGAAGCGGCAGGGTTCGCTACTTCCCCGATGCCGGCCGTGATGGTGCTCGGGTTGACGACGAGTATGTACGCCATTGCAAGGAACGTCGTAATACCGGCGATTACTTCAGTCGAGAAACTGCTTCCGCGTTCACGGATCTTGAAGTAACCGTCAAGTTTCTGTCCAAACTTGTTCATTTGTTTCCTCCGAAAAAAATTTTGCGTCCGCCTTAAACGGCAAAACAACAATACTGTAGTATTATAACACAAGTCTTTCACATTTTGCAAACGTTTTTATCACAATTTCGACATTTTTTGAGTACGAAACGCCTTTTTCAAGCACCTGGAGCACCGGCGGCGCTCGTATCGTGCGGACGGCAAAAAACGCTTGCGCGGACGAGCCCCGTATGTTATAATGGAATAATGAAATTTCTGGTAAAAACGTTAACGTCGGTCGGCGGCCGCGAGACCAATCAGGACTGCGTAAGGGAGTTCTCCTCGCCCGACGCAGTATGCGCCGCCGTGTGCGACGGACTGGGCGCTTACGACGGTAGCGACGCCGCCGCGGAGATTGCCGCAAACACCATAGTGCGCGGCTACAGAAATTCGCCGGTGCGCGGAGACGACGCCGAGGCGCACAAGGCGCTCGTCAAGGCGGCGCACGACAAAATCGCCCAATACAAGGAATCCTGCGCCGACGCGTCGGGTATATGCACCACCGTCGCGTGCGCCGTAACCGACAGTTTCGGCACCGCCGTGGCGCATATAGGCGACAGCCGTATATACGAATTCCGCGGCGGCACGCTCAGACTGCTCACGCGCGACCATTCGCTCGCGCGCATCGCCGTTGACCGCGGCGAGATACTTATGTCCGACATAAGACGGCACAAGGATCAGAACAAGCTTACACGCGTGCTCGGCGGCGATTATTACGTCGCCCCCGACTGCGACGTTCTCCCCCCTCTGGCGCCGGGAGACGGTCTCGTCATTTGCACCGACGGTATGTGGGAATACGTTTACGAAGAGGATATCGAAGAGCTGTTTCCTCAATGCGATCCGCAGCAGCTTCTGACGCGTTTCGAGGAGATTATCGACAGGCGCAAACGCAGGCATAACGACAATTATACCGCGGCCGTTATAAAGGCGGTGGAATGACAGTGAGCAGAACCAATAAAAACGTTTGTCTGTTCTGCTTCGGCGATCTCGACAAGAAACGGGTGTGCTTAAGCTGCGGCCGCCGCGCCGAGGACGAGCCGACTCCCGCGCACCGTCTGCCTCCGCGGCTGCTGCTTAACGGCAAATATCTCATAGTGCGCACCTTGGGAGAAGGCGGCTTCGGCATAACGTACCTTGCGTGGGACGCCGTTTGCGGCGAAAAGGTCGCTATAAAGGAATATTTCCCCACCGGATTCGTCACGCGCGCGCCGCGCTCTGCCGACGTGCTTTACAGAAAGGAAAACCGTACCGCCGCAAGCCGCGGCTTAAAGCGTTTTACCGCGGAAGCGCGCATACTTGCCGAAGTCCAGGGACTGAGCGGCATAGTCAGCGTTCTCGACTATTTCTGCGAAAACGAAACCGCTTATATAGTAATGGAATACCTCGACGGCATATCTTTGAAGAAATATGTCGCGAAAAAAGGCGGACGTCTGCCCGTTTCAGATGTTCTGGGCATCATGCGGCCGATAATGGATTCGCTCATCCCCGTACACGAAAAGGGGCTGATACACCGCGACATTTCCCCCGACAATATTATTATTACTAAAAACGGCAAGGTCAAGCTTATCGATTTCGGCGCGGCGAAACAGACGAATATCGAAGGAAAATCGCTCTCCATCGTATTAAAACAGGGCTTCGCGCCGGAAGAGCAATACCGCACGCATGGCGAACAGGGACCTTGGACTGACGTTTACGCGCTGGCGGCAACCATTTACTACTGCATTACCGGTCAGATGCCGCCCGAAAGTATCCAGCGGCTCGTCAAAGATACCATTATGCGCCCGTCAGAGCTGGGAGTTAAAATAGCGACTTCGAGAGAAAACGCGCTGATGAAAGCGCTGTCAGTCTATAAAAAGAACAGATACGAGACGGTAAAACAGTTCGCGGCAGCCCTCTACCGCAAGCCGCGCGCCGATTCGGCCGGAAACCAATGACAGATAACGATAAAAATCCCTGATTTATAATATTCCCTGCTTAAACGTCAGTTACTGTTTTTTGTTTTTTGCTTAGGCTCACTTTAGCGTATTTCTCGCTTTAGCGTCGGTTTTTGCCCGGAGGTTAATTTTTACCGCGGTTTTTTTGGAAAAGTAGTTTTTGAGGTACGTTGCCGTATCCGTTGCCGAAGCGCAGTACACGGCGCCTATTTTGCGGGCAAAGTCGGGCGTAAGCGCCGCGCCGCCGGCCAGAACGGTAATATCGGGGAACTCCTTTCTTACGTCGGCGATGATCTTTTCCATATTGAGGGCCGTAGTCGTCATAAGAGCGGACAGTCCGAGCACGCAGGGATATTTTTCCCTTAGCGCCTCGATTATTGTGCCGCTCGGCACGTCCATACCGAGGTCGGTCACTTCCACGTTGTAGCTGCGGCACACTGCCGCAGTTATGTTTTTGCCTATCGTGTGAATGTCTCCCTCTACCGTCGCTATAACGAATCTGCCGATGCTCTCTCCGCCCGTGCCGAGTTTTGCGGTAATACGGTCGAAAGCGGCCGTTGCGGCGTCGGCGGCGGAAATAAGCTGCGGCAGAAACATCGTTCCTGCGTCGTATCTGTCGCCCACCTCGTCCAGAGCCGGTATAATATACCGCGACGCGACCTCGAGCGGCTTAAGCTCCTCCAGCAGCGCGACGGTAAGGCGGTCGGCTGCGGCGACGTTGCCGGTTATCACCGCCGTTTTCAGATCGGGTTCGTCTTCCGAAACGACTGCCGGAGCGGCTCCCGAGGCATACGCGATGTACTCCTCGGCACTGCCGCCGGAAAGAAATTTTTCCGCTTCGCGGCTGCCGCGATAGGCGCGGTATCTGGGGTTTATTATGGCGAGGTCGAGTCCGGCCTCAGCCGCCTGCGATAAAAACGCGGCATTGATATCCTCTCTTAAAGGCATACCGAAGGATATGTTGGACACGCCCAGAACGGTACAGGCGCCCGCCTCGGACGCAAGCTTTACCGTTTCCAGAGTGACGCGCGCGCTGCCGCGTCCCGACGCTTCGGCCATGGTGAGCCCGTCTATATACACGTCGCGCCGCGGTATACCCGCTTTTTCCGCCGCGGCAATTATCCTGTCGGCCAGCGCCATTCTGCCCTGCGCGGTCGGCGGAATACCGTCGTCGTCGAGCGGCAATCCAACCACCGCGGCGCCGTATTTTGCGCATAAAGGAAGCACCGCGTCAAGCGACGACTGTTTGGCGCATACCGAATTGACCAGCGCCTTGCCGGGATATATTCTGAGCGCGGCCTCTATAACCTCGGGAGACGAGCTGTCTATCACAAGCGGCAGATCGGACACGCGCAGAACGCGTTCCATGACCGCCGGCATAAGCTCTGCTTCCTTGCCGGGAATACCGACGTTGACGTCGAGCAGATCGGCACCGGCCGCCTTCTGCTCTATCGCAAGCGACGCAACACATTCGAGATCCCCTTCGGAAAGCGCCTTTCTGAAAGCCGGTTTGCCGGTCGGGTTAATGCGCTCGCCCACTACCAGCATTCTGTCGACTTCGATATACCTGCTCTCCGAGCACAGCACGCTCGTTCTGACGGCAGGCTTTCGGGGCGCCGCTTTCATGCCGGCTATCGCCGCTATGAATTCGGGCGTGGTGCCGCAGCAGCCGCCCACTATATCGACGCCGGCCTGTTTGAGCGCCGCTATGCCGGCGGCAAAATGCCCGGGCGTTTCGGAATAGACCGGCTTGCCGTCAACAATTCTGGGCAGACCGGCGTTGGGTTTTATTATAACGGGCAGATCGGTGCAATCCAGCAGCCGCCGCGCCGTAAAAAGCAGATCCTCCGCGCCCAGCGAGCAGTTCGCTCCCACCGCATCGGCGCCCAGTCCCTGAGCAACGACGGCGAAGCTTGCGACGTCTGTGCCGAAATACGTCCTGCCGTTGCGTTCGAAAGTCATCAGCGCGGCAGTATCAAGTCCCGATTCTTTGGCAGCTATGAGCGCCGCGCGCAGCTCTGTAAGCGAGCCCATAGTTTCTATGACCGCCGCTTTGACTCCGCACCGCGCGGCCGCGTCGGTCAGCTTGCGGAAATATTCAAGCAGTCCGTCGAAATCGGACGGAGAGACCACGCGCCCCGTAGGGCCTATATCCGCCGCCACTGCGGCTCTGTCGCCGGCCGCCGCAAGCGCTATCTTTACTCCGGCTTCGATAAGCTCCGCCGTTCCGGCGCCGAAGGTGTTTGCAAGGATCATGCCGCTGCCTGCCTCGATATAATCGCGGTGCACGCCCGCCACGATCTCTGGCGCCGTAACGTTGAGCGATTCGGTTCTCACGCCGGGACGGAGCCGCGCGCGCTCCATAAGCATCGTTCCCATCGCGCCGTCAAGCAGCAGATCGGTCTTGAAAACGCTCACCTGCGCACCCTCCCGAATACCTCGGCGGCAACGTCGCCGCGGTTCATCGAATAAAGATGTATGCCGTCTGCGCCGCCGGCGAGAAGTCCCTCTATCTGCGCGCACGCGTAATCGATGCCGGCCTTTTCCATATCGGCGGCATTTTCGCCGTAAAGCGATATCAGCCGCGCCAGCTCGTAAGGAATAGACGAGCCGCACATCGACACCATGCGTTTTATCTGCGAAGCGTTGAGCACCGGCATTATGCCCGCCTCTACGGGGACTGTTATACCCTTGGCGCGCAGCTTGTCCATAAACGAGAAAAACTTGGCGTTATCGAAAAAGAGCTGCGAAATCAGATGATCCACGCCCGCGTCTATCTTAAAGCGCAGGTTGTCTATATCGGCGTCTATCGAGGGCGCCTGAACGTGGCCTTCGGGATAACACGCGCCCAGCAGCCCGAATTCGGGGCGCTCCGCTCTGACAAACGCCGCCAGCTCGTCGGCATGCATGAAATCGTAAAACTTCGACTTATCGGTAATGTCTCCGCGCAGGGCGAGAATATTGGATATGCCTTTGCGCGAGAGTATTTCCAGCTCCTCCCTGCACTTTTCCGCCGTCATGTTGACGCAGGTAAAATGCGCTACCGTCTCGAGGTCGAAAGCGTCTTTCGCCACCGAACACACGTCTGACGTGGACGAGCCGCCGCTTCCTCCGGCGCCGCAGGTAATGGAAACAAAATCGGGAGAAATCCCCGATATGATCCTGAGCGCCCGTATGACGTTCTCCATTGTCCCCGTCTTTTTGGGCGGAAACACTTCAACTGAAAAAACTGTCTTTTTTTTAAAAAGTTCGCTGGTTCTCATAGTAAGCATTATAACACAAAAATTCAGCACGGTAAAGCGTTTATCCCTTAAGTGCGCTTTTTTTATTGCGCGTCGAAAGAGCGTTCCGAGGCGCAGGAAGCAGTAAAGCCGTCAGGATTGTTGACAAAGTCGGGATTTATGTGAGATAATATCACCGAAAATCTACGGAGGTCATTCATATGAGTATGAAAGCAGTGGAAATCGCCGAAAAAGTGTATTGGGTAGGCGCAAACGACTATTCCTGCCGCTCGTTCCACGGTTATTATACCGCGCACGGCGTTACCTATAACTCCTATCTCGTCGCAGGCGACGAACCCGTGCTTATCGACGGCGTCAAAAAGGAGTTCACCGCCGAACAGCTCGCGCGCATATCTTCGGTCGTTCCGCCCGAAAGCGTCAAGCACATTATCTGCAACCATTCGGAATTCGACCACAGCGGTTCGATACCAGTGCTGACAGGAATCTCCGGCGCAAAAGTACATGCTCTCCCTGCCGGAATAAAACAGCTGACCGCCATGTACGGACCGATAGACGGCGCGCCCGTCGCGTCGGGAAAGCCGTACTCGGTCGGCGGCGAGAACTTTACCACCTATGCCACTCCAATGGTACATTGGCCGGATAACGCAGTAACAATGTACCGCGATATCCTCTTTTCAAACGACGCGTTCGGACAGCATTACGCCTCGGCGCACGTCTTCGATACGCACAACGATATGCGTTCGGTGACAGCAGAAGCTAAAAAATATTACGCCAACATCGTCATGCCTTACGCCGCACAGGCAGCCAAAGCGCTGGAGAGCATCAAAGCCTTGAATCCGGCGATTATCGCGCCTTCGCACGGCGTAGTTCTCACACGGTTCAAGGACGAGATACTTTCCCTTTACGAACGGCTTACCTCGGGCACAAAAGAGGATAAAGCCGTCGTCGTTTTCGACAGTATGTGGGGACACACCGCTGAGCTGGCCAAAGAAACGGGCGAAACGCTAAAATCGCGCTTTTCTGCAGTCGAATACTTCGACCTGCGCGTCGATCCGCTGTCCGACGCCGTGACGGAGACCGCCGACTGCGCGCTGCTCGCAATCGGCTCCCCCACCCATTACCTCACCGTACTGCCCAAGATAGCCGCGTTTTTCAACGAGCTCAAGTCGCTTAAACCCTCGGTACCCGAATATATGGCGTTCGGCTCTTACGGCTGGGGCGGCGGCGCCGTCAAGGAAATAAACGAGACCATGAACGCGCTCGGCTACCGCCACAGCGAGACGTTCGCAGACGTCACCAGAGTCTTTTAGGGGCAACGTCCGATTAAAAAAATTACGGCTAAATTAACCCGTCGCGCCTTAATTAATGCTTTTAATTATCGATCCGACGCGCATGAACCGGTGCTGTTTGTTGCCGATCCGACGCGCCTAGCAGTGATTAAAAATCCGCAATACAAAAAACTCCGCTCGTTAAGGGCGGAGCTTTTATATCGGCGTAAAGCGCGGCTTTACCGCGGGCGAGCGGATCAGATGCCGAGGCGAGCCTTTATATTTCGGCGGCTGAGCGCCAGACTGTCGAAAGGATCGCCGTCGCACTCGTCCTGTTCGACGGCGGCGTAGCTTACGCCGGCTTTAAGGCAAGCGCGGTATATCGCTTCGTAATCCATATTTCCCTCAAAGATCTCCGCCATATCCGTTTTGCCCTCGGGCGGAACGCGTTTATCCTTGAAATGCACTACGTCCAGCCTGTCTGCAAATTTTTCGATAAAGCTGACGGGAGAGCAGCCTGCCGTCTGAACCCAATAAAAATCGGCAAGAAATCCGAAGCGGCTGTCGGTGTTTTCCAGCATGAAGTCGATAGGTCTTACTCCGTCGAATTTTCTGAATTCGTGGTTGTGGTTATGGTATACGAATTTGAGGCCGGCGTCTGCTATCTTTGCCACTGCCGGCGCTAGCTTATCCAGCAGCGCGCGGTAGCCCTCTATATCGTCGGCGCGCATCCAGCCCAGTCCGACATACTTGCAGCCGAACAGCTTATGCTCGGCTATAACCTTATCCGTATCGCCCGTTATGCGGTCGAAAGGAGTATGCGTGGCACAGACCGAAAGCCCTGTCTCGTCAAGCATTTCGCGTATGCGCTCCGGCTCGTAAAACCCGAACGCCGATATCTGCACCGAATCGTACCCCATGCTCTTGATTTTTCTGAACGTTTGCAGCACGTCCGCCTCGGTGCCGGTAAATTTGCGCACCGTATACAACTGAGCGGCTATTTCCATAAAAAACCTCCGTTAAAATCAGATTACTTTAAATCCGGCCGTAAAGCCGTATATTTGCAAAAGTCTTTAACCGCAGCAGGCTCACACTCCGCTGTACGCCGAAAAGCCGCCGTCTATCGGCAGCACCACGCCGGTTACGAATCCCGATTTGGTCTCGTCGAGGAAAAATTCCAGCGCGCCGTCCAGCTCCTCCACTTTTCCGAAGCGTCCCATCGGGGTGGCCGCGAGTATCTTGCCCGTTCTGGGAGTGGGCTTTCCTGCGTCGTCGAACAGCAGCTTTTCGTTCTGTTTGGTAACGAAAAATCCCGGCGCCAACGCGTTTACCCTGATGCCTACGCGCGAAAAATGCACTGCCAGCCACTGCGTGAAGTTGCTTATGCCGGCTTTGGCGGCGCTGTACGCCGGTATTTTGGTAAGCGGCGTGAACGCGTTCATGGAAGAAATGTTCACTATGCAGCCGCCATCCAGCATATCCGCGGCAAACACCTGCGTAGGCAGCAGAGTGCCTATGAAATTGAGGTTGAACACAAACCTTACTCCGTCCTCGTCGAGATCGAAAAACGACACGGTGTCGGCGTCTATATCTCCTGCCTCGTAATATTCCTTATCGGTCGTAGCGCGCTTGTTGTTCCCACCGGCGCCGTTTATAAGCACAGAACAGCGGCCGAAATCGGCCAGAACGGCTTCGTGCGTCTCTTTAAGCTTGTTCTTGTCGAGAACGTTCGCCTGATACGCCTTGGCAGTGCCGCCGCCGCTTACTATTTCGCGAGCGATCTCGTCCGCGGCGCCGTAGTCAAGGTCGAGAAGCGCGACGCGCGCGCCGGCTGCTCCGAGCACGCGCGCAAAGTGTCCGCAGATAACTCCGCCCGCGCCGGTTATAACGACTGTTTTTCCTTTAAGATCCATTTTACTCTCCAATGCCGGTTGCTCCGGCAATCAATATGCTTCAGTTTCCGTGCTCCGCCGCTTCGAACAGGCCGTTGAGATACGCCGCGCCCAGCGCGCGGTCGTACAGTCCGTAGCCGGGCTTGCCGCGTTCGCCCCAGATGTTACGCCCGTGATCCGGTCTGACGTATCCGTCAAAGCCGTTGTCGATAAGCGCTTTGACTATCCCGTACATATCGAGGCTGCCGTCGGCAGTGCGGTGCCCCGTTTCGGTAAACCCGTCGTCGCCGAAAAATTTTATCTGTCTCAGATGCGCAAACTTGATCCTGTTCTGCGCGGCGTATTTTCCGGCAAGCCGCACTACGTCGTTAGAGCGGCCGGCACCGAGACTGCCGGTGCAGAACGTCAGGTTGTTGTGCCTGTCCGGCACCTCCGAAAACAGTCTGTCTATCCATTCCTCGCCCGTAATTATGCGCGGCAGTCCGAATATATCCCACGGCGGATCGTCGGGATGTATCGCCATGTCCACGCCGGCTTCTTCGCAAGCAGGTAGTATTCCGCGCAGAAAATAAACGAGATTGCCGAACAGTTTCTCCTTGTCGACCGATTTGTACTCGTCGAGCAGCTCGCCCAGCTTTTCGGGCGTGTAACTGAGATCCCAGCCGGGCAGCGCGGTCTTTTTGGGATCGAGCCGCGCCATGTGCTCGCCGTCGAAGGACAGCGAGTCCGATCCGTCGGGCGCGGGTTTTGAAAGGTCGGTCCTAAGCCAGTCGAAAACGGGCATGAAATTATAGCATACGCATTTAACGCCTGCGGCGCCGAGTATTTTTATCGTTGCGGCGTAATTCTGTATATATTCGTCGCGCTCCGGTCTTCCCAGCTTTACGGCTTCGGGAACGGGAACGCTTTCTATTACCTCCATTTCGAGGCCGGCGTCGTTGACGGCTTTTTTGAGACGCGCTACCGATTTTTCCGACCATACGCTGCCCGGCGGACAGTCGTAAACGGCCGTAACGACGCCCGTCATGCCGGGTATCTGCTTTATGTAAGACAACGGTATCGAGTCGCTCTCGCCGAACCATCTGAACGTCATTTTCATTGTATCTTTATCCTCCTTCCGTCCGAGCGGTAAACGGCGTCGAGCAGACGCACGGTACGCGCGCCCTCGGTAAAGTTCACCTTGAATTTACGGCCGGTGCGTATACAGTCGTAAAAATCCTTTATTATGAGCGGATGCGCCGACCCCCAGTAAGTCTTACCGGGCAGCTCCTTTATCTCGGGAAGCACAGCGCGTTTACCGTCGACGTACAGCTCTCCGCCTGAAAAACGCAGCCTTTTGACTCCTTCGACCGTTACTTCCACGGGGAAATTGTCGGTGCAGCAGACTGTTGCGTAAAACGGAGCGACGCCCGAATCGAACTCAATAAGGCCTTCGGCAGTGTCCTCCACGTCTATAATACCGACGTGCGTTCTGTTGGAAACGCGCGCGGTGACATATCGCGGCTCTCCCATCAGCCACATGAGCAGATCGAGCGAATGTATAGCCTGGTTTATCAGCACTCCGCCGCCCTCGGTGGCTTTTCTGCCGCGCCAGTCGGCGCTGCCGTAATATTCGGCGTCACGCCGCCACTGCACCG
The DNA here is from genome assembly GCA_949294845.1 of uncultured Bacillota bacterium. GTDB lineage: Bacteria > Bacillota > Clostridia > Christensenellales > Pumilibacteraceae > HGM11386. Next base: position 27,296 of record CASFJH010000012.1, read on the forward strand.
AACAGTATCCGCGGTTTATTCCGTCGGCAAGCCTTCCGGCCTCCTCCGCCGCCGGCGTATACCTGTTCTGGAAGCACACGCCCAACTGCGCGTCCGACCTCGCAACCTCTTTGCCGAGCGTTTCCAGTTCCTGCGGCGAGATGCACAGCGGCTTTTCGACAAAAACGTTTACGCCCGCCTTCAGCGCGGCGATCGCCATTCCGGCGTGCAGATAGTGCGGCGTGCAGATATGCACGCAGTCGGGACGCATTGCCAGCGCCCTGCCGAAATCCGAAACGACCGCGACGTCGGGACAGTGCTTTTCCGCCAGACGTCCGGCCTTCGCCTCGTCTACGTCGCACAGCGCCGCTATCTCTACGCCCGCGGCTTTGGCCGATTCTATATGCATCGGCGCAATAACGCCGCATCCTATTATCGCCGCTTTCATTTGCTGCCGTAGGTACCCTGAGTATCGAGCACCAGGTTACTGCCCGTCTTGACCTTAGACGTCTTTACGCGCTTCATCAGTTCGTCGAAGTAAAGCTCTTCGTCTACCGGCAGCGAAACGGTCTTTTTTAGCCATGTGGATAAAAGCATCGCGTTCATCAGTTCGACGCCGTAAATGCCCTCTTTGCCGTCGACGAACAGCGGCTCCAATCCCAGTATGGCGCGCGCGAAGTTGGTCAGTATGCCGGCGTGCTGAGAGTTCTCGCCCTTAATCTCCACCGGTATTCTCTCCCACTCGGGCGTACCGAAGCCGCCGCGGTAAGTGCGGTTGAATTCTCTCTCGTCGATTTTGAGCTTATCGTATTGAATCGAACCGCCGTCGCACACCAGCTTGCCGAGCGTGCCGAGCACCTCGAAGCGGTTATCGCCCGGGCAATCGGCCGTGGACGTGATGAAAGCGCCCGTCGCGCCGCCCGGGTATTCGAGATACGCCGTAACGTCGTCCTCAACCTCGATGTCGTGCCATTTGCCGAAGTGGCAGAACGCGCGCACGGCGGACGGTCTCAGACCGGTCACCCACTGAACGAGATCGAGCTGGTGCGGACACTGATTGATGAGAACGCCGCCGCCTTCGCCCGACCATGTGGCGCGCCATGTACCCGAATCGTAATAGCTCTGCGATCGGTACCAGTCGGTGATAATCCAGTTAACGCGCTTTATCGTGCCTATTCCGCCCGACAAGATTATCTCGCGCATCTTGCGGTAAACGGGATTGGTGCGCTGATTGAACATCATCGTAAACAGCACTTTCGCCTGCTTTGCCGCTTCGTTCATCTCCTTTACCTGGCGCGTGTAAACGCCGGCGGGTTTTTCGCACACCACGTTGAAACCGCGTTTGAGCGCGGCAGTACAGAGCGGCGGATGCAGGTAGTGCGGCGTCGCCACTACTACGGCGTCGACGTCGGATTTCTCTATAAGCTCCTCGCCGCTGCCGTAAACGGCGATGTTTTCGCCGTAGTTCTTTACGTTTTTCAGCTTTTCCGGATCGATGTCCGCTACCGCGGCAAGCACGCCGTTGCCTATCCTTCCGTCGCGGAAATTATTCGCGTGGCCGGTACCCATGTTGCCGAACCCGATAATACCGAATCTTACGGTCTTTTCCATATCCCTTCGCTCTCCTTGAAACCTTTTGAAATAAGTATTTTTTTAAGCGCGTTGACGGCGCAGTCGAAGGCCTCGGCAGCAGTCGCAAACGCGTATTTGTTTTTCAGCTCGCTCTTGTCCACGGCGGCGTAGCCCTCGAATACTCTCAGATGCGGCTCGACGGTCAGCACGCCGTCGCGTCCGAAGCGGTCTATCACGTCGCCTATACGTCCGTCGCCCTCTCCGGCGGGCACAACTTCGCCCGTCGCCGCGACGACATCCTTTATATGCAGATATCCGGCGCGTTCTGCAAGCGGCAGAGACTTTTCCGCAGGCACGCCGCACTGAATGTAATTGGCCGGATCGTAAACGCTGTTAAGCCCGTGTACCGAAGCGAGAATATCCTCTACGCGCTCCGGAACGTCGCCGTAAATATCCTTTTCGTTCTCGTGGAAAAGCTCTATGCCGGCGTCGGCTGCACGGCATACGAAGTATCCTAGACGGTTGAGCACCGTGTCGCGGTCGAATCCGTCGTCGCCGGCGTAAAAACTGAACATCCGTATGCGCCTGCACCGCATCGCGTGCGCAACGCGGATAAGCCGGTCCAGTCTGTCGCGTTCGGCCTTGAAATCGTCGGAAAGCCTGCTCTTGCCGAGCGGCGATCCCACCGAAAACACCTGTATCCCCTCTTCGCGCAGCATATCGGCGTAACGCTTCGCTTCGTCGGGAGTAAAGTCGGAAACGTTCTTGCCCGATACACTTCTTATCTCCGTCAGCGCTATCCCATTACGCTTTAAAGCTTCTCTCTGCCCCTCTATGTCGGAAGCCGCCTCGTCGGCAAAAGCGCATAATTTAAGCTCCATATCATTTCTCCTGTTTTATTTTTATTATTATAATACAGCATAAAATAAAAATCAATAGCATTATCTGCATATTTCATTGCATTTTGTGCTGCAGTATGCTATACTCTTTATATGAATAAATGTTTATCGCATATTTTTTCGGACGGCATCGACTTCAGGCACAGCGCCGACGACTGCCCCGATCAGAACGAGTTTCCGCCGCACATACACAACTTTTACGAGCTGTTCGTATTCGTCGAGGGTGACGCCGGCTATACTGTGGAGAACAAGCTGTATTCGCTGCGCTCTTACGATATGCTCATCATACGCCCCGGGCAATTCCATTATCTCAACCTGCGTTCCGCACGCCCCTACCGGCGTATGGTAATACATTTTTCTGAGGATAACGTTATGCCCGTAGTCGTTCCGCTGATACAGAAAGGCGGCTACTTCAGGCTGGGGCGCGACAGCGAAATCGTTTCGCTGCTGTATAAATTATGCGATTACGGCACCGCGCGCGAAAAATGCGACGCGAAGGCGCTGCTGCCCAACATCCTCTCGGAAATACTCATTGACACAAAGTATCTTTCCCCCGACCGGTCGGAGGCCGGAGTGCTCGGATCCGCCGCCGCGATAGCCGACTACATCAACTCGCATATATGCGAGCCGATGACGGTCGACAGCATAGCGAAAGACCTGTACCTGTCGCGCTCTTACGTCTCGCACGTCTTTTCGCGCGATTACCATATGGGAGTAATGCAGTTCGTCCGCAGAAAAAAAGTCATAGCCGCCGAAAAGCTTATAAAAAACGGTACGCGCGCGTCCGAAGCTGCCTATGCGTGCGGATTTGCAGACTACGCCACTTTTTACCGCTCATACTGCCAGATACTGGGCCGCGCGCCCAGCAGCGACAAAGTGTGACGCGAAATTGAACGGCGGAGCGATAAAAGCTCCGCCGTTTGTTATTAAATCCTTAATGAAAGGCCTTCCTTAAAAGTGCGCGCCGCGGAAAAAGCGCGCGAAATTCAGGAAACGCGCCTTAATATCAGACCGATTAAGCTGCGGAAACGCGCCTGTCGCAGCCGCAGTTTACCGTCCCTTTGTCTTAAGTCTGACCGCTCTGCCGCCGGTCAGTGCGATCATTTTTACCGCGTCGGCTGAAAACTCCGGCATTTTAACCGTCAGCGGCTTATCGAGCGAGCCGCGCGCGAGCACCTTCACATGATTAACCGAGCGCGCAACAAGCTTCTTTGCTTTGAGCGACTCCAAGGTGACGGTATCGTTCGCCTGATAGTTGCGCGACAGCGTATCGATATTGACGACCGCTTTGGGACCGGGCAGCACGGATTCTTCCTCTTCGTCAAGCAGCGATACGGCCGCCTCGTCTGAGATCAGGCTGCGCGCCTCCCCGGCGGTCACCTGTACGCGCCGACCGAAGTCCTCCCATATCAGGCGGTCCGCGTCGGCCGCGCGGACGTCCGCCGTTTTTAACCGGATAAGTCCGCGCTTTAAAAGATTTTTTACCGTGTCGTAAGGATAATCGGACGGCCTGACCGTTTCGTTACGGTCGGAACGGATCAGCCCCGAATTGCGCATGAGAATTTCCGTCAGCTCTTTTGCGAGCTTTACACCGCGCCGCGATCTGACTTTTAAGCGAAACGGCACCTTTTCGTATCTCCTGACTGCCGACTCGTCCCTGAAGAAAAACTTGGAGCCGACAAAATTCCGAGGATCAAGCGCTAAATAAAGGTAAAGCGTCTTTCCTCTTATCGAAAATCTGGACAGCGTTTTCCTGCCGGCATAAAACGCGGAGTATGCCCACGAAACGCGGTTGCGCACTTTCCCGTAGGTCAAAAATTCGTTGGCAAGGTCTGCATAATATTCCTTGACGGCATCGGAGGCCTGTATGAGCTTTGCCGTAAACGACTTGTCGTACCTGCCGCGAACGGTTGCCGATTCGGGCGACGCATCGGTCTGCGCGCCGTCATTCAGCTTACCGGCGGTCAAAGGCTCTTGCTCTTCCTTTACTTCCGTCCCGGGCGAGTCGGAGCTGACCGCATCCGCGCCGCGCGGTTTCCGCACGCGCGTCAGATAAATGTGCGCGCTTAAAAGAGCGCATATCGATATCAGTGCGGCGGTGCAGATATACTGCGCTTCGATCGCAAGCCCGAGCAATAATTCGCTCATAGCGCTCTCCTTACTCCGCAGAACGGCCGGCTCTGACCGCTCTTACGACCAGCGTTATCGCTAAAGCCGCCACTGCAGCGCCGAGAACGATGTTTATTATCGTGTAAATAAGCGAGACTCTTCCGTTGTCTGCAATCGCCGAGTCAAGCTCGGTTTCCAGCCCGCTGTCCGTTTCTTCAAGCTTTTGCTGCAGAGCGTCAAGGTTTTCCTGTACCTGTCTGATTCCTGCCCAAAGCGCCTCGTCGGCCGCCTTGTACGCGCCGTCAAGCGCCGCTAATTCGGCGGCAAGCTGTCCGTCTGCAGTTTTCAGCGCTCCGAAGTCGCCGTTTATAAGTAAGTCCGCGTTTTTGTACGCCGCCTCCACTTCGGCAAGCCGCGCCTCCACGTCCGACTTGTTCTGAGCGATCGACGACGTAAGTCCGTTCACCGCGCTCTCAAGATCGGCGCGTATCTGCGAAATTTGCAGTTCGAGATCGCTTTGAGCCTGCGCCAGAAGCGCTTCGAGCTGTTCCGCAGCGGCCGATAGCGCTTCGTCGGTGGCGTATGTCCCGTCAAGCGCGTCCAGCGCGGCTCGGGTTGCCTGCAGCTCCGCGCTCAGCCGTTCCAGTTCGGCGGAAATGTCGCCGTCGGCGCTTTCAAGCGCGTCAACGGCTGCCGAAAGCGACTCCGCCTGAGCCTCCATGCGGTCTATCCGGGATTGCAGCGTATCGCCGGCAGTCCAAACGGCGTACAGCGACATACCTCCGTCCGGCATTTCAGCCGAGCTTACGGTAAACTGCCCGTTTTCAAAAGGAAAGTCGATCGAATCGCCGTTGGGATCGTAGCTCCAGCCGGCGAAAATATAGCCTTCGCGCTGCGGCACGGTATCGCTTATCTTTACCGTATCGCCCGAAAAATATCCGCTGCCGTCGACGGGCGCGTTGCTGCCGCCGTTCGCGTCGTATATAACGGCGAATTCTTCATTCGCCTCGAACACGGCGTAAAGATAAACCGTGTCGCCGTCCGTCTGCGTCAATGCGTCTGTAATTGTTTGCCCGTCCGCATACGCGGCAATTTGTCCGGAGGGAATCGCCGACCAGCCGGCAAAACGGCAGCCTGCCGGAGCGGCAATGTCCATTTCCGCCGCTGAATTCAGCGCGAAGGGCGTTCCGTATACCGCCGACTGCTCTCCGAATACGTTCTGTCCGCTCACATAAACTATCGTATACCTGACGGGGATCCAGTACGGGTGCAGCGTAAGCGCGCTTACGTTTATGTTCCACTCGGCTACTGCGGCGTTCATTGCGGAGTCGAAAATCATCTGTCCGGCGCCGTCGGGCTGAGTGTAGTATCCGCCGAAGCTGTATCCGGAACATACGGGAACGGTAAGGCCGTCGGGCAGTTGCCGTCCGTAAACCGCCGAAAAAGGAGGATTGACCGCCTCGCCGTGCGCGGAAGCGAACGTTATCTCCGTCACCGTCTGTTCCCATACCGCATACAGCGTTATCTCGCCGCCGTTGTCGGCGCACAGATCGGATACCGTCGCTCCGTCGGAGTACGCCGCGTCGCCGCCCTCCGAAAGCGCCCAGCCGGCAAACGTATATCCCGTTTTTTCAAACGCGTTTTCCGAAAGCGCTCTCTCCTCGCCGTATGCGAACTCGTCGGGATTCATATCGCCCGTTCCGCTGTTCGCGCTGTATATAATCTTATAGACGTTTGCCTGCCACACCGCGTACAGCACGACGTCCTCGCCGGCAAAGAGGACAGTCTCGCCGTCGGAGTATTCCGCGCTTTCGGCGTTACGGTCTGAAGCCCAGCCGATAAAAGTGTATCCGGCGCGTTCGGGCTGTACTGAAGATACCGTCGCCGAAGAACCGTCGGTATAAACCGCATTGTCCGAAGGGGCGCCCGTTCCGCCGTTTGCCGAATAGACCAGCGAAAGCTTCGTACCGTCCGCCGCAAAAACCTCGGAGTCGCCCGTAACGACAAACGAATAATACCCGTCGGCTCCCGCCTCGGCAAGCTGCCCGTTAATATAAACCTTGGGCAAGGCGCCAGTAACGGTAAAGCTCACCGTTTCGCCGAAAGCGTATTTTTCATTGAGCCCCTCGGCGCCGTACCCTTCCGCCGCGGAGAAAACGACAGTGTATAGCGCGCTCTTCCAAACGGCGTAAAACACTGTGTCTGCGTCCGGCATTATGAATTGCTCTCCTGCGCGGTACGTCGCCGTCGAAGCCAGAGGATCCTCGCTCCAGCCCTCGAATATATGCCCTTCGAGCTGCGGAACAATAACGGTAACCGTGACTTTCTCTCCGGCCGCCGGCCGCGAAGACTCGACCGAGCCGACAAACGTTCCGCCGTTGGCGTCATAGGAAAGGGACGGATTGTGCTTCCACACCGCATACAGCGTTACCACCGCGTCACCCATAGTAAACTGTCCGCCGGCAAGGTATTGCGCCGTTTCGGCGCCGGCTGACGTCGCCCAGCCGAGGAACGAATAGTTTCTCCTTGACGGAACGCCGTCGCTGAGAACGATCGTTTCCTGCTCGTGCGCCTGAGTCATGGCAGGCGCACCGGTGCCGCCGTTCGCGTCGTAAAGCAACGAATAGACAGGCTTTTCCTGCCATGCGGCATAGAGCACCACGACGCCGCCCTGCTCGCCGGTAAGACCGACAGAATATAATGTATCGGCGTTATACATTGCCCAATTCTGCTCGTCGTACATATTCCAGCCGACGAAATCGAAATTTTCGCGCGACAGCGCAAGCGCCTGCGCAGAAGGCAGAGTCAGCTCGCCGAACACGACGTTGTTAATAGTATGAAGATATCTGCCCTCGCTGTAAAGTTCTACCGTGTATGTGACGGGCGCCCACTGCGCATAAAGAACGACGTCGGCGTCCGCCGTGAGCGTCTTGCCCTCGAACGCCTTTCCGTCCGAGCCGAAATACTGCTCGCCGCCCGTCTGTGCGTCGAAATAGCCGAGAAAGTTATAACCGTGCCGCGCGGGGACGGCCGGTATATCGGTAAGCACGCTGTCGTAAGTCGCTCCGACCGCTCCCGAGTTGCTGCCGCCCATAGCGTTAAGAGTAAGCGTATGATCGTTCGCCTCCCACACCGCGTAAAGCGTGACGGAGCCGCCCTTTACGTCGGTAAGATTGCTTACCGTCTGCCCGTCGGTATAATCGGCGCCGCCGCTTTGTGTCGCCGACCAGCCGAGGAACGTCCAGCCCTTAAGCGAGAACGCGTTGGACGGCAGAGCGATTTGGCCGTCGTCGTAAACGCGTTCGGTCGCCGGCATATTTCCGGCAATGCTTCCGCTCGCGCTTTGCGGTTTGTTTGAGTCATACTCTATCGTATACTCGTTTGCAATCCAATGCGCGTACAGCGTAAGCGGAAGCTCGAAATCGCAGACCTTAACGGCTTTTCCCGTCTCGTCGTAATATTTTGTACCGTTTCCGCCGGTTGCCGTATAATATCCCGCCAGCGTATATCCTTTACGCGACGGAACGCTTATATCGGGCATATTCCCGTCGTATACGGCCGTAACGGAATCGGTCCCGTTTAAACCGTTCTGCTTATCGAAAGTAACGAGGCTTTCTTTCGGCACGCCCGACGCTTTTATCAGTATGTCGCCGGTTATGTACTGACCGAATACGGTGACTTTTCCGCTGCCGGAATCGTAGCTGTAATTTCCTGCGGCGAGCGCAACGTTTCCGACCGTTATTTCAACGGACGCCGGCAGTTCATAGCCGGTATGCGCGCTCAGAACCGCAGTATAATCCGTGCCGTATCGGGCGGTTGCCGCGCCGTCCGAATCAAGGTGCGTCAACTCGCAAGCCGTCGTCATCGTGCCGTAATAAGTAAACTCTTCCGCTGACGGAGAACCGCTGTAATTAAAGTCGTTTCCGGCTTCGTCTCTTACGGTCAGCCCGGAAACGGACGAAAGCGAAAGCGTTCCGCTGTTTTCGTCCTCAGGGAGAGCGAAGGTATATATCACCTGCGTTTTGCCGCCGCTGTCAGCCGTTTCGGCCGAACCCGAGACGAGAAACTGGCGGCCGTTCAGACTGAGAGTCGCCGTACCGCTCTGATAAACCGAAACCTTTTCGTTGAACTGCAAAAGATATTTTATCGTGTTGCCGCCGACGGCAATATTCTTTGACGGGTCTGTAATGCCCGTTTTGTCCGCAGTCGCTCCCTCAAACGACGGGGCCGTGCTGTCGTAAAGATAGCATTGCATATCGGCAATCCATGGTCTGTCGTAAAGGTTTTTAGAATTGGAAAACCACAGTTCTATGTAAGCGGTACCTTTGGGTACGGCTTTCGGCTCCAGCTGAATCGACTTGCAGCTGTCCTTGAGTCCGCCAATATAATCGGTAACCGTTTTGCTGCTTATCGGATCGATATCGGCGCCGTCCGCCGTATGGAATTCCGCGCGCACGGAAATGTGATAGGTAGTCGACGCCTGAAGATAATACCATGCCGAAGCGCTGAGCGACAGCTGCCCCAGATCGGCCTTAAGCCGATCGGCGGCCGACAGATTTATCGTGTAATATATGCCGCCGGTATAATCGTTGTTTCCTATATCCGCGTCGTCACCCCTGTTTGCAGGACGTATCCCGTAGCCGTGTCCGTCGGTTTCGTCAGTCACATGGAGATCGGGAGTTCCGCTGTCTTTTCCCCACCCTTTTGACGTCAAGGTATCCCATGTGTCGTCGGCCTGTATCTGAGGGATCAGATTCTGCGTCTGTCCGGTTTGCCACATTCCGTCGGTATCCGTACCCACGACCGCAGCCGCAGTAACGGTTCCGCCGCACAAGAACGCCGCCGACAGGCATAACGCCGCAAGCGCCGTAAAAGCTACAGATAAACGTTTTCTCCGTCTCGTCATAAAAGCAACCTCTTTTCTTCGCGGAATCTTTACCGGCGAAGGTTTCTTTTATCTATTTTATCATATATAGATTCGTACCGGAAAGAGCGGGAACCCCTTTGCCGGCAATCTTAACAATTCTTTACAAATATACTCCGGCAAATATCTTTTTTTGCCTTGCGCGCGCTCATTATCTGATATAATACGAATATACGGTCGACGGGAGAATAAATATGGATTAGACCGTTTTCGGCAGAAAACTGCTTTTTGTAGAAGACGACGACAAATTAAAGAGGGAAATTGTCGCGTATTTCTCTCCCTCGAATACTGTTTTTACGGCGTCCGACGTGGACGAAGCGGTCGAGCTTCTGACCGCAGCCGGCGACTTCGACGCCGTAGTCCTCGATTTGATACTCAAACGCAGCATGGGAATCGATCTGTTCAAAGCGTTCCCCCAATTGCCGCCGGTGATAATTCTCTCTTCTCTTTACGGCGAGGACAACGTTATGACCGGCCTCACCTCGGGCGCGGCGGATTATGTCGTAAAGCCGTGCTCCATGCGCCTGCTGGAAACGCATATAGCTCTCAGGCTGCTGCCCAAAGCGGACGCGGTGGAAACTTTCGGACGGTTTTCGGTCAACGCCAATACGCGCACCGTCAAATATAACAATATGCCCGTTCCGCTCACCCCTTCGGAATTCAATATTCTGTTCTTTTTGGTAAAAAACCGCGGCAGATATTTTACTGCCGATGAGATATACGAAAAAATCTGGTGCGCGCCCAGTCTGCATACCACGACGATACGCGCGCATTTATCGTCTTTACGCAGAAAACTGAAAGCCGCAATACCTTCGGGCGATATAATCCGTACCGAATTCAATAAAGGCTACTGTTTTACGGGAGACGTATTATGAAAAAAGCCGTTAAAAACCTCTTGGCCGCGGGCTGCCTGTTCGCGTTCTGCCTGACGCTTTCGCTCGTTCTCAGCTTCGCGGCGAAAAACGCCGTCGAAGATACGCCCGTCACAAAAAAGGCGATGGGCGACGTTACCGTAAACGCCGTTTCGGTTATGGCCGTTAAGGGTGTAATGAAAATGACCGCGTTCAACTACCTTGCCGACGATTTTGCGGAGCTGAGCGAAACGGTGTCCGACGCCGACGAGGGCGACGCGCCGGCCGCGCGCGGTACATACCGGTTCTATATAGACACCCTTACCGTCGAGGAATGGGCGGACAGCGACAGCCTGCAGCACCTGCTTAAAGCGGACGGCAACTGGCACCTGACGATGTATATTCCTCCCGTGTTCTCCGCTTGCAGCGTGTACGTTCAGTACCAGAATAAAGAATACGTCGGTTCGATCGACAGATACAATATCGAGCACTACGTCGCCTATTCGTCGCCGTCCGAATTCGACGAAACCGTCAGGCACCGCACGGCAACTGAGCCGATTTTTATCGATATCCCCGTTTCCGCCGACAGCAAGTTTTCAAGAGAATGCGTAGTCACCATTCACTATGAAGCGGACAACGATAATTTCGTGGGTATTACCGACGCGATTCTTATCGGCGATGACGCGGCGGTCAGAAAAGCCGTCAAGCAAAATCGCTCGGTTCTCCTTATGGGCGCGATAATCGCCGCGGCTACGCTGCTGCTGTTCCTTTTGATCTGTATCTTAAAACGCTCTCTCGATTTCGTTCCGCAGCTGTTGTTCGCCGCCGGTATTTTCATTGCGCTCTTCGCCACTTATCTGATGTTCGGCCCGACGTCGGCTCCCTATCTGATTCTCGGACTCCGCCGCTTTTCAGTGGGCTTTATAGCCGTTGCCGCCACGCTCTATCTCCCCAAAAAGCTGCGCGCAATCCCCGTCATGTATCCGATATGCGCCGTCGCGCTTATCGCGGCCGCGCTGGCTTTCGTTTCGCCGTTCTGCACGGGCGTCGCGACTTACACGGCGGTATGCCGCTGTTATGCAGTGCTGGCGCTCGTCTGCGTTGCCGCCGTACTGGCGGGCGCGGTGCGCGATATATGCGCCGATAAGCCGTTGGGACTGCGCCTTAACAGCGTCATAACCTGTATTCTGACCGTTACGGCGCTGTTTATGAATCGATCGTTTCCGTTCATCGTGCTCTCGCCGGCGCTGTGGCTGTGCCTGGGTATGCTCGGCATAACGCTCGTACTTGGACTGAGAGAATTTATTTCCGCCGAAATCCGCAACCGGTATCTCACGACCAATCTGGAGCAGGAAGTCAGGCGCCAGACGCTCAGCCTGCAGAACGTTCTTGCCGAGCGCGACAGGATTTTGCTTTACGTCAGCCACGATATGAAAAAGACCGTCGTCGGTATGGACGGACCTCTGACCGATTTGCGGCAGAGCTTATCCTCGCCCGAACAGGCGGCAAAGGTTGATTATCTGCTGCAGAAAAACGCCGAGCTTAAAAAGGATTTTGCCGATTTGGGAAAATACGGCAGACAAAACTATGTCGCGGAGCAGTCCGAGGTGCTTAATCTTAGCCGTATTGTGCGCAAAGTTACTGACGACCTGCGCCCCGACTGCGAGGCAAACGGCATTGTCCTGACCGTCACCCTACCCGAAAAGCTGGACGTGTACGCCAAAAAAGCCGCTTTGGAAAGCGTAATACTCAATCTGATTCTTAACGCGATCGAACACTCGTTCTGCACGCATTTGTCCGTTTCGGCCGTAAAACGAAAAGGACTGTGCCGCCTCGATATAGTCGACGACGGCCGAGGCGTGACGACGGATAAAGATATTTTCGAACCGTTCGTTTCGGGAGACCCTTCCGAAAACAATTCGGGTCTCGGACTGTTTCTGGCAAAAGCCGCGGTCGAATCGATGCACGGCAGCCTTACATACGAGCGCAAAGATAATTTTACAGTCTTTTCCGCAACGCTGCCGCTTGCGTGAATTTCCGCAACTCGGACAGGCGTTTGCAGCCGGCCGACGCCTGTCGCGAAAGAAAAAATCCGCCTTCGGCTCGTTATAACCTAAAAAGGCGGATTTTGTCTGATTATGCCCCGAAAAGACTGTACACCCCTCCCTCAAGACAATCAGCGTTACAACGTGGGCTTAGCGGATAAAAATGCTGCCCGCCAAATCGAGCAGAAGGGTTGCAGGTTGTGGAATTTTTAATGCGAGGACGAGGGAGTTTACTAAGACGTAAATGACCGAAGTCCGAGACATGAAGAAAGGGCGCAAGATGCGCCCTTATCCTCGGTTTGGAGCGGAAGACGGGACTCGAACCCGCAACGTTCAGCTTGGGAAGCTGACGCTCTACCGTTGAGCCACTTCCGCATACGGTATTATAAAGTATACTATATCGGGCGGCGGTTGTCAATCGGTTTACGACGGTAAATTTATAATCGCAGCACCAGACAGCCGACTACGCAACCTATGAAAGTGGACACAAGCGCGACGGGTATTGCGTACCTTAATCGTTTTATCTGTATTCGGGAGGTATATATCGCCGATATATAAAATATGGTCTCGCTCGAGCCGTAGATTACCGACGCGCACCTGCCGATATAGGTATCGGCTCCGTATACGGTATAAATATTATCGAGCACGGCGAGCGACCCCGCTCCGGACAGAGGCCTCAGCAGCATCAGTTCGGTAAGCTCGGGCGGCAGTCCGAACAGCCGCATTACGGGCGAAAGCCACTGCGCCAGAAGCGCGCTTACTCCGCTGGC
>CASFJH010000013.1 GCA_949294845.1 uncultured Bacillota bacterium
TTGCTTGCAAAGTATAGTGTGCTACACTTTTAAAGATTTTTCAAAAAGGTTACAGTTAGATAAATAAGAATTTGTTTAATAGCCACGAGCAACTGTTGATGCTAATAATAAAAGAATCAAAAATAATCCTATCGACACCACAAATAAGCCGTTTGCTGTAATTTTAATTGCTTTATTATCGAAGGATATCAAAACAATTGTGTTCATAATAACAGAAAGTAAAGTTATTGCAATTACACTATGTGCGAGAATAGGATGAACTAAATCCCCAATATTTTCAAACATGCTGTGACGAAAAATTACTTCAACTATTTCACCAGTTGTTTGGTCAGGTAAATGTCCAACCCCTACAAACATTTTAACAAACCACAATGGAATTGTTGTAATAGAAAGAATAATTTTAGCAACAGGAAAGACTTGTTTTTTCATATTATTTCTTTTCCTTTAACGTTTTACACGAAGAGATTAACATTTTTCGTATAACACCACAGTCGTTATTTAGTTTTTTATATTGATTTTCTTCTAAATAGCCTGTTTCAAAAAGTAATTCTAACCAATATTCACTTTCAAAGCACTCTTTTAACGCTATTTCAAGTTTTGAAATAAAATCAGCCGTTCCTTGTGCGTATTGCGCTTCGTGGATATTTGCACCAATACTTGTTCCCGAACGTAAAAGTTGATTAGTTAAAACGCTTTCTTTATTGTTTGATTTAATTTCTCTTGTAATGAATTCTCTTAAAATGCTTTCACTCATAAGTTAATTATAGCATAAATCAAGTTTTTAGTAAAGTGATATTGTTTGCATAGCAAACAGTTATATTTTTAGAATAATTCTAAAAGTTATATTTTGACTTTCAGTCAAAGTTATATTATATTTGCCATAACTTACCCCATGGGTAAATATAACTTTGCGTAGCAAAATATAACTGCGAAAGCAATATAACTTGCCGATAGGCAAATATAGCTAGTGCGTCAGTAATAATCCCTATTACTGACGCACTAATTCTGCAGCCGTTTTTTTAATGATCGCGCCGTGTCGCTTTCGTAACGCCCGACGCCGCAGGCGGAGATTGTCCTGTCTGTATTGCGTGATCCGGCATTTTGAAAAGCTCCGGTCTGCGGCATTTATGATTCTGCGATCGAGCTGAGAGAGTAGCGCAGTGCGCGCGATGTTGTAAACCTAAGCGGCTTTGCGACCGACTGATCCGGCTGAGACGGGGCGGCGGCAGTCGGAAAGATTTACCGGCAGACTGCTGTCAGCCGACGTTTTTGCGGCGTTCGTATCTTACGAAGATGTATGCCAGCGCGACGCCTGCGGCAAAAAGTACTGCGCCTATGCACAGATCGCGGATCATTACCGCGCCGCTCCACGTCTTATAAACGGCGTAAATATCGGGATTGAAGAACATTGAAAGCATCGAACCCAGCGACAGTCCGGCAACGGCGCAGAACGTGGGGACGCGCTTACGTTTCATCAGTCCCGAGAGTAATTTAGATACCGTAAATATTCCGGCGGCAAAACCTGCCGCAAGACAGAGATAAACGGCAAACACCTGCGGAAACTCGCGCCAGAAACCAAGCGAAACGGAGTTCATTATAGGGGTGAACCAGCCGAACATCATAAGAAGGGCGGTCGCGCTGAGGCCGGGGACCAGCTGGGTTACGGCGACGGCGTATCCCAGCGCTATAAAAATCACATAATCGACTGCGGTGATTTGCCCGAGGCTGTTGGCGCCCTCTGTCATAAATACCGAGCATACCGAAACGATAATCGGCAGGACCAGCCCTGCCGCAAACAGCAGAACCCGCGACAGAGCAGGCTTTTCGCCCTTAAGCTGATCGGTGACGGCCGGGAATGAGCCGAGCATCAGTCCGGCGAACAGCGCAACGACGGCAAACGGCAGCAGATTGAGAAGCTCCTTAACTCCGAAGAAGCCGAGCAGAAAACCCGCCGCGGCGCCTGCGAGTATAGGCAGCAGGAACAGAAAACACATCTTAAAGCGCTTGAAAATATTGCCGAGCGCATACAGCAGCTTTTCGTAAAGGCGGAAAATAATCGCTACCGCCGAGCCGCTCACTCCCGGAACTATTACCGCCAGTCCTATAAACAGGCCGAGAATACCTGCTTTTACCACCTGACGCTTATTCTTATATCTCAGCGCCGCATCCTGTGCGTCGGGAGTCTGCGAGTCGCTTTGAGCTTCTGAAGATCCGACGTCGCGCCTGTCGTTCTGTCCGTTTGCGGACGCGGTTTTTCCGGAGTCGGGCGTCGAACGGGTTATATCGTCTTCGCTTTCGGTAACCTTATCTTTAAAGTCCATTTTTACCTCTTTTATCGGCCGGTTCAGACCGTCGTTGTACGGGGAAACGTTGCGCCGTTTAAAGGCGTAAGGGCGCTGTTAGTTTGCGCCTTTGTCTGCCAGCGTATGCGCGGGCAAACGGCGGTATCTCGGCGCCGCGCCTTTCAGTACCTGACGGGAGCGCGGCGTAACGCGTTAAGTGCCAGATTAAACGTAACAAAATATATTTATGTGCATTGACAATAACTTCTTATTTATTTATAATAATAAAGTATATACTATATACTTCGGTGTGTCAAGCGGTGTTCAGACCAAAGGAGACTGCGGTGCAACATTACATACAACTGAGCGACGTATCTAAAATCTACGCGAACGGCGATACCCGTATAACGGCGGTATCGCAGTTGAGCTTTTTCGCGGAAAAGGGCGAGTTTACCGTTATAACGGGACCGAGCGGCGCAGGTAAGACCACGGTACTCAATATGCTGGGCGGTATGGACAGCGCGACTGGCGGGAAGATCGAAGTCGACGGCGAGGAGATTACCGCGCTTAAGGGCGGCGCTCTTAACCGCTACCGCCGCGAGGACGTCGGGTTTGTGTTTCAGTTTTACAATCTTATGCCCAATCTGACCACGCGCGAAAACGTCGAGCTTGCGGCGCAGATAAGCCGTAAGCGCGGCGACGCCGACAAAGCGCTGAGGGAAGTGGGGCTTTACGACCGCAGAAATAATTTTCCCTCGCAGCTGTCCGGCGGCGAGCAGCAGCGAGCGGCTATTGCGCGCGCTCTAGTAAAGAATCCTAAGCTGCTGTTGTGCGACGAACCGACCGGCGCGCTCGACTACGTTACCGGCAAATCGATTCTCCGGCTTTTGCACGATACCTGCCGCGAAAGGGAGATGACGGTCATAATAATTACGCACAACGGCGCGATTGCGCCGATGGCTGACCGCGTCGTCAGCATAAGAAACGGAACCGTTTTGCGCTGCGAGACGAACGCACAGCCGCTGTCTGTCGATACGATCGAGTGGTAGGGAATATGAAAGCGCTTCAGAAAGATTTTTTAAGAGGGCTTGTT
Source organism: uncultured Bacillota bacterium (assembly GCA_949294845.1). GTDB lineage: Bacteria > Bacillota > Clostridia > Christensenellales > Pumilibacteraceae > HGM11386. The sequence continues at coordinate 3,376 of CASFJH010000013.1, forward strand.
AAAAATAAGGGCAAGTTCATTTCGGTATTTTTCATAATACTGCTCGGATCGGCGGTTTTTTCCGGCTTGCGGTCGAGCCGCAACGATATGCTCGTTTCCGCCGAAAAGTATTACGACGATTATGCGCTGTACGATTTGCGGGTGGCCGGCACCGCCGGACTTACTGACGCCGATCTTGCGGACATATCCTCGCTTTCCGAAACGGAGTACGCGGAAGGCGGCTATAGCCTTGACGCGCTGTGCAATGCGGAGATGGAACGAGAGATAAAGCTTATTTCGCTGTCGGATAAGATCAATGTTCCCACTGTGGTAACGGGACGGCTGCCGTCAGCGGCGGACGAATGTTTTCTCGACCGCAGATTCGCGCGGTCGGCAGGGTACGAGGTGGGAGATACTATTTCGTTCGTATCGGGCGGCGGCTCGGCGCTGACCGAGGTCAGTGAAGACGCTTTTACCGTTACCGGCTGCGGCGACCTGCCTTACTATATGGACGTAAACAGAGGAACGGGCAGCGTAGGCAGCGGGGAAATAGAGGGGTTTGCAGTCATTCTTCCCGAAGCGTTCGATATGCAGTTTTATACCGAGATATTCGTGAGCGTAAGCGGAGCGAAGCGGCTGGACAGCTTCGGCGAGGAGTACGACGCGCTTACCGACAGAGCCGCAGATAAGATTTCCGCGCTGGAGGAGGCCGCCTGCCTGCGCCGATACGAGGAGCTGTGCGAACAGATTTTCGGTACCGCGACGCCGCCGGCCGGCGCAGAGGAAGTCGTAGGCGCTGTCGGCGACATACGCTGGTATGTGCTTGACAGGAGCGCCGTCGCGTCATGCGTCAATTACGAAAATGACGCCGAACGCATAGCCAGACTCGGCAAGCTGCTGCCGGTTATCTTCTTTCTGGTGGCGGCGCTGGTCAGTCTCACCGCCATGACGCGTATGGTGGAGGAGGAGAGGCAGATAATAGGTACGCTTAAAGCGCTCGGCTGCGGAAATTCGGGCATTATGATAAGGTATGTCGCTTACGCGCTGCTGCCTACGGTGCTCGGAGCGGCGGCAGGAGTTCTGATAGGCGAAAAGCTTTTTCCCTTCGCCATTATAAAAACCTACGCGCTGCTATATACCGGACTGCCTTACGTCGAAGTGCCGTACAATTTCGTACAGGGGATTACTGCGGTGCTTTCGAGCGTGCTCTGTACGGGGCTTGCCACCGTTTTAGCCTGTTTCAAGGTATCGCACGCAAAGCCTGCTCAGATAATGCGCCCCGAATCGCCCAAAAGCGGCAAAAGAGTGCTTATAGAAAGAATTCCGTTAATATGGAAGCGTCTGAAATTCACTCAGAAAGCGACCGTGCGCAATCTTTTCCGCAGCAAAAAGCGGTTTCTCATGACGGTCATAGGCGTGGCCGGCTGTATGGGACTGGTCATGGTAGGATTGGGACTGCACGATTCCATCATGACGGTTGCCGACAAGCAGTTTACCGAGATAACGCATTACAAGGCGTCGGCAGACGTTGCGGACGCGGACGCCGCCGGGCAGCTTAAAGCCGCCGTCATGCAGAATTACCGGGAAGTAAACGCGCTCGTGACTTACGAGAAGGCGGCCGAGCTGACGGGAGACGGCGCCGTTCAGACTGTCACGGTCATCGTGCCTCAGACGCTTGACGGTATTACGGGATATTTCACTTTCCGCGACAGAAAATCGCATAAGGCGGTGGAGCTGCCCGCTATGGGCGCGGTAATAAGTGAAAAAACCGCTTCGACGCTGGGAATTTCGGCGGGGGATACTGTCGCTCTGGATATCGGAGCGGGCGCGCCGGTATCGGTTACCGTATCGGATATATTCGAAAATTATATAGGCAATTATCTGTTCGTGTCTCCCGCGCTGTATTCGGGGCTTTACGGCGGCGAGCCTCAATACAACACGATTTTAATGGAGTATCCCGATGATTCTGACGGGTTCCAGAACGGGCTGGGACAGTTTATACTCGCGTCGGGCAACGCTAAAAGCGTGTCGTTCGTATCGGCTACGGTAGAGTGGGCCGACGATACGCTTTCCTCGCTCAATACAATCGTGATAATAGTTCTTGCGGCGGCGGCGCTGTTGGCGTTCGTGGTGCTTTATAACCTCAACAGCATAAATATAGCCGAGCGCAGCAGAGAGCTTGCGACTCTTAAAGTGCTCGGCTTTTACGACACGGAAGTTGCGGCTTATGTATATAAAGAGAATTTTCTGCTCACGCTGATAGGCATAGTCCTCGGCATAGGCGTGGGCATTATATTGCATATGTACGTTATACGGTCGATCGAAGTCGATCTTATCATGTTCGGCAGAAGCATTGCGCCGGTCAGTTTCCTGATAGGCGCAGCGATTACGGCGGCGTTTGCCGTCATCGTCAATCTGGCGATGTACCCGGGGCTTAAAAGGACCGATATGCTCGAGTCTCTGAAGAGCGTGGAATAAACGGCAAAAGCGCGGCAGGAACCGGCTGCCGCGCTTTTATTTTACAATCGGGATTAAAGTCAGTTGACAAACTTACTCATGTTGTGGAAATAGGCGTAATTGCGCTGCTCTTCCTGATATTCCTTAGGCGTCTGGCCGAAAGTCTCTTTAAATACCGTGCACAGATGCGAGGGGGAGGA
>CASFJH010000014.1 GCA_949294845.1 uncultured Bacillota bacterium
TTCGGGCTATAACGTGTGTTTAAGGGGCATTTAAAGCCGTCAGAATCGATATCGACTTTATATTTCATCAAAATATTTGTCAAACAGCCGCAAAACGCTTTATTTTTGCGGCTGTTTGTGCTATAATTAATAAGTTGAAAAAAATCGAGTTTTCAGGAGAACAGAAATGACGAGAAAGTCCGATCCTAATTACGATTCCAACGAAATACAGGTCCTGGAAGGACTGGAGCCTGTCCGTAAGCGTCCCGGTATGTATATCGGTTCCACCGACGAGCGCGGTCTGCATCATCTGGTCATAGAGATCGTCGATAACAGCGTTGACGAAGCTCTTGCCGGGTACTGCGACACCATTCTGGTGGAGATCACGCCCGAAGGCGCCGTAGCCGTTACCGATAACGGGCGCGGCATACCTATCGATATTCATCCGAAGGAGAAAGTTTCGGCGGTTCAGGTCGTGCTTACCAAGCTGCACGCCGGCGGTAAGTTCGGCGGCGGGGGATATAAGGTTTCGGGCGGTCTGCACGGCGTCGGCCTTTCGGTCGTCAACGCGCTAAGCGAGTGGCTGGAGGTGGAGGTTTACAAGGACGGCAAGATCTACCGCCAGAAATATAACCGCGGCGTTCCCATGAAGCCGCTGGCCGAAGTGGGCAAGACCGACCGCAACGGGACCAAAGTCACGTTCTATCCCGACGACGAAATTTTCGAAACGGTCGAATTCAATTACGACTATATCCGCACGCGTCTGCGCGAAGTGGCTTACCTCAATAAGGGACTGTGCATTCAGCTTCAGGATCACCGCAAGGGCAAGGAGCACAGCGAACAGTTCAAATTCGACGGCGGAATACTCGATTTCGTCGATTATCTCAACCGCTCGAAAGAGACGCTTTTCCCCAACGCCATATATATCGAGGAAGAATATAAGGACAATAAAGTGGAAATAGCGATGCAGTACAACGACAGCTATAACGAGGTACTGTACAGCTACGCTAACAATATCAAGACCGAGGAGGGCGGCACCCATCTGCAGGGGTTCAAGAACGCGCTCACCAAGGTGATAAACGATTACGCGCATAAATCCAATCTTATTAAGGACGACGAAAAGCTTACCGGCGACGACGTGCGCGAGGGACTGACCGCAATTGTATCGGTCAAGCTCACCGATCCGCAGTTCGAGGGGCAGACCAAGACTAAGCTCGGCAACTCGGAAATGCGCGGCTATGTCGAGCGCGCGCTTACAGAAGGGCTGGGTACGTTTCTCGAGGAGAACCCAAAAGAGGCCAAAGAGCTGGTACTCAAGTCGATCACGGCGCAGCGCGCCAGAGACGCGGCGCGCAACGCGCGCGAGCTGACGCGCCGTAAGGGCGTGCTGGAGACCACGACGCTTCCCGGCAAGCTTGCCGATTGCACCGACCGCGACGCAAGCAACTGCGAGATTTACATCGTAGAGGGCGACAGCGCCGGCGGCACGGCTAAGCAGGGCAGAGACCGCCGTTTCCAGGCGATACTTCCGCTCAGAGGCAAGATTCTCAACGTTGAAAAGGCGCGCCTGAACCGCGTGCTTGAGAACAACGAGATCAAAGCGATGATCACTGCGTTCGGGTGCGGCATAGACAGCGACTTCGACGAGAGCAAACTGCGTTACGATAAGATAATATGCATGACGGATGCCGATGTGGACGGAAGTCATATACGCATACTGCTGCTGACATTCTTCTTCCGCTATATGCGGCCTCTGATCGAGCGCGGTCACGTTTATATCGCTCAGCCGCCGCTCTACAAAGTGAGCAAGAACCGCAAGGACGAATACTGCTATTCGGACGCGGAGCTCAACGAAACGCTCGACAGACTGGGCAGAAAGGGCTGCGACGTTCAGCGGTATAAAGGTCTGGGCGAAATGAATGCCGAACAGCTGTGGCATACGACGATGGATCCCGAACACCGCACGCTTTTAAAGGTTAATATGCAGGACGCTTTCGAGGCGGACGAGATATTCACGGTGCTCATGGGCGAAGTTCCCGAAATGCGCCGACAGTTTATCGAAGAGAACGCGAAGCTCGTAAAAGAGCTGGATATATAGTCAATTTACAAGGAGCAGATCATGGCGAAAAAGAGAATGTCGGACGACGGAAAAACTTTTACCGACAATACCAAGATCATAGACGTTCAGGTCGAGGAGGAAATGAAAAAATCGTTTATCGCCTATGCAATGGCGGTCAACGTTTCACGCGCTATTCCCGACGTGCGCGACGGACTCAAACCGGTTCACCGCAGAATCCTTTACTCGATGGGCGAGCTCAATCTCTTCTCGGACAAGCCTCACCGCAAATGCGCCCGTATAGTCGGTGACGTTCTGGGCAAATACCACCCTCACGGAGACAGTTCCGTTTACGACGCGTTGGTAAGACTGGCGCAGGATTTTTCAATACGTCATCCGCTCGTAGACGGACACGGCAACTTCGGCTCGGTCGACGGCGATCCTCCCGCGGCAATGCGTTACACCGAGGCGCGGCTGGCAAAGATAGCTTCGGAGATGCTCAGAGATATCGATAAGGAGACGGTCGACTGGTATCCCAACTTCGACGATACGCTCGAGCAGCCGACGGTGCTGCCGTCGCGTTTCCCCAATCTGCTGGTAAACGGTTCGGACGGTATCGCGGTGGGCATGGCGACCAATATTCCGCCGCATAATCTCGGCGAAGTCATCGACGGCGTAGTGGCGCTTGCAGACAATCCCGATATAACCGTAGACGAACTCATGCAATACGTTCCGGCGCCCGACTATCCGACCGGCGGCATAATCATGGGACGCGCTAACATACGCTGCGCTTACCGCACCGGCCGCGGCGGCGTTGTCATACGCGCCAAGACGGAGATAGAGGAATACTCGCCGCGCGGAGAGGGCGGCGGCACCAGGCAGCGTATAATCGTTACCGAGCTGCCGTATCAGGTCAATAAAGCCGAGCTTATCAAGACGATGGCGAACCTCGTCAAGGATAAGAAGATAGAGGGCATATCCGCCATCAACGAGGAGAGCGACCGCGACGGTTTAAGAATAGTCATCGAAGTAAAGCGCGACGCTCAGGCTCAGGTAGTGCTCAATATGCTTTACAAGCATACCAACCTGCAGGTTTCCAACGGCATAACCTTCCTTGCGCTCGTAAACGGCGAGCCCAAGATCCTCAATCTCAAGGAGATGCTTTATTATTACCTCGAGCATCAGAAGGAAGTCGTTCTGCGCCGCACCAAGTATGACCTCGAAAAGGCGGAAGAACGCGAGCATATATTGGAAGGTCTCGTTATCGCGCAGGAGAACATCGATCGCGTAATAGCCATAATCAAACAGTCGAGAGACAAGTTCGAGGCGGGCGAAAAGCTGATGAGCGAGTTCTTCCTGTCCGACAAGCAGGCAAACGCCATTCTCGAGATGAAGCTGCAGCGCCTGACCAGCCTGGAAGTGGAATCGCTCAAAAACGAGCTTACCTCTCTTAAAGCGACTATAGCCGACCTGAAAGACATCATAGCCAACAAGTCGCGCGTACTCGAAATTGTTAAGAATGAGCTTACCGAAGTCAAGGAGAAATACGCCGACGCACGTCGCACCGAGCTGTGCATAGATTACGACGAGATCGATATAGGCGATCTTATCGAGCGTGAGGACGTCGTCATTTCGATGACGCACTTCGGATACATCAAGCGTCTGCCCACGACTGAATATAAGATTCAGCACCGCGGCGGCAAGGGCGTAACGGCGCATAAGCCCAAAGAGGAAGATTTCGTGGAGAATATGTTCGTCACCTGCACTCACGACGATCTGCTGTTCTTCACCAATTTCGGCAGGGTTTATTCTATCAAGGCGTATGAGGTCCCCGAAGCCGAAAAGACGGCTCGCGGCCGCGCGATAGTCAATCTGCTGCAATTGTCCGACGGCGAAAAAGTGAACGCCGTAATTCCCATCAAGGAGGATCAGCAGCAGGGCTATCTCATAATGGCGACCAAACACGGCCTTATAAAAAAGACCGCGCTCTCGCAGTTCAGCCAGATACGCAAGGTGGGCAAAATAGCCATCGTCCTCACCGAAGGCGACGAGCTCATCTCGGTGCGCCAGACGTGCGGCCGCGACGAAATACTGATAGCGGCTTCTTCCGGAAAATGCATACGCTTCAGCGAAGAGGACGTGCGCGTTATGGGCAGAGGCACGCAGGGCGTTCGCAGTATGAAAGTGGACGAGGACGATTACGTCGTCGATATGGCCGTTCTTAAACCCGGCTACGAGATACTGACGGTCAGCCAGTTCGGTTACGGCAAGCGCACCGATATGGAGGAATACCGCCTGCAGTCGCGCGCAGGAAAGGGCATCAAAGCCGGCACGTTCACCGAAAAGACCGGCAGACTGGTCAACATGAAGATGGTAAGCCCCGACGACGATATTATGATCATCGCCGACAACGGCATCATCATCCGTATGCGCGCCAAAGAGGTTTCCAAGATAGGCCGCGATACGCAGGGCGTGCGCATGATGAAGATGAAGAATCAGGGCAACGTCGTTTGCGTGGCCGTTGCGAGTCCCGAACCCGAACTGGAAGAGGGCGAGGACGGCGCGGAAGAGTGATAAGACAGCGTGCGGCGGAACCGTCTGTTCCGCCGCATGAAATTTTCGCCCCGTTACGGCGCGAAAACGGACGGAGAAGTTAATGACTGTACTGGCGATTGTAATGTCGGCGCTTGCCGGAGCTTTCGCTTTGCTGGCGGTCCTTGCGGCCGTGAGCTGGCGATATTACAAGCTGCTTACAAAGCGCGAAGCCAAGGATTTTAAAACGTACAACGAGTATGCGCAACCGGGCGGCATACTTTTTCTCGGCGACTCGCTTACGGATTTTTTTCCGATAGGCGAGTATTTTTCGTCGGAAAAGCGGCTGTATAACCGCGGAATCGCAGGAAACACTACATTCGACGTGCTCGGGCGCATAGAAGACGCTGTCGCGCTCAGTCCGTCTGAAGTGTTTCTGCAGATAGGGATAAACGATCTGATTTATCTGTCCGGCAAGAAAGCGCAGCCTGCCGCGCTGGTACAGAGAATTATGGAAATAGCGTCGCATTTTTCGGGCGCCCGTATGCATATACTGTCCCTGTATCCCGTAAACAGAAAAAAGACTCTGTTTGCGCGCACAGTGTGTTTTAAGGCCAACAACCGCAAGGTGCGCGAAGTCAACGCGATTCTGCGCGACGCTGCCGAGGCAGCCGGATACGGGTTCATCGATTTGTTTGAGGCGCTTTGCGACGGCGACGGAAACCTTGCGCGCGAGTTTACGGTCGAAGGGCTGCATCTGTCGGCAAAAGGTTACTGCGTTGTCGCCGACGTCCTGCAAAAATATATAGAGGAATAAAATTGGCAAAAGAATCGGACATAATAATAAAGCTCGAAAAGCGGCGGACAAAAGCGGAAAACAAGGCGTTGCGCGCCGAGGCCAAACGCTCGCGCAAAGAGCTTAAACGGGCGGTCAAAGCGGAAAACAAGACTGCGCGCGCCGAGGCCAAACGCTCGAGTAAAGAGCTCAAACGGGCTGTCAAAGCGGAACGCCGCAGCGCCGCGGCGGAGCCGTCGCTTGAACAGCGTCTTAAACAAATAGCCGCCGAACAGCGGCAGAGCGGCGATTTTATCAATCTCGACAATGCCGCTCTCATTTTTCCCGCCTCCGAAACGGCCGAACTTCTCAATATGTTCAGGCTGAGCGTGGTAATGAAAGAGCCGGTCGATCCTATCGCGCTCCAGTACGCGCTTAACGACGTCGTTCCGCGTTTTCCGACGTTCGTTTCCGCGGTCAAGAAAGGGCTTTTCTGGTTCTATCTCGAGCCGTCGTCCAAGCCGCTTACGGTTGAACGCCAGACGAAGTTTCCATGCCGAAAGATTCCTATAGATACCAGACACGCGCTTATACGCGTGACTTATTTCTCTCACGAAATATCCGTGGAATTTTTCCATGTGGCGTCAGACGGAAACGGCGGCATCGTATTTCTTAACAGTCTTGTGGCGGCATACCTCAAGAGAAGGGGAGCGACGATACGGGATAAGACCAATTACCTTAATCATCTAGATCTCCCCGAACCGGAAGAGGCGGCCGATTGTTTTAAGAGATTCTGCGATAAGACCGCCGGCAAAAGGGAAAAGGACGTAAAAGCCTACAATATTCCCGGCCGTAAGCTTCCGCCGTCGGCGCTGATTCTCACAAAAGGCAGTATGTCGGGTAGCGAGCTTAACGGGATTGCCAAATCGCGCGGCCTGACCGTTACGCAGCTTCTGGTCGCCTGTCTGATCTGGGCGGTGGAGCGCGACAGGGATATGCGATCGGTTTCTTCCGACAGGCCGGTGGTAGTAAATGTGCCGGCCAATCTGCGCAAGCTGTATCCTTCGGCAACGTTGCGCAATTTTGTGTCCATCATGCCGGTCGTGTCGAGCGGCTCGCCCGATTTCGATCAGGTGTGCCTGAGAGTCAGATCGGAGTTTGAAAAAAAGAATAACGCGGATTTTTTCCGCAGTCTGGTCAACTACAATATCAGGACCGAACGCAATATTTTTCTCAAGTTCACGCCGCTGCCGCTCAAGATGCTGGCGATGAAGATAGCCTTAAAGGCCATGTCCGATTCGGTTACGTCCACGCTCATATCCAATCTGGGACGGGTTGCGGCGCCTGAGGAATTTTCCGATTACGTCGCGCGTTACGAGTTTTCTCTGTCGGCGCAGTCGTATTCGGTGGTCGCTGCTTCGTGCGTGACCTATAACGACGTCGCGGTAATAACCTTTTCGCGCACGGTAAAGGAGTCGGTTATCGAAAAGCTGTTTTTCCGCAAACTGTCGGAGCTGGGCGTGCATATAGCCGTCGAGACTAACCATACATTACGGGAGAGGATCGTATGAAGCATTGCGATAAGTGCGGAGTAGACGTCCTCGGGACTTTGGACAACTGTCCCCTGTGCGGAGGATTTCTGGACGAAGAGGGCCGGGATTGCGCTTTCTACCGCGACGGCATCGAGCCTTACGTCCAATATCCGCAGCTTAAGATAAAGGAAAACGTATACCGCGGACTGCTGTCCCTTAAGGCGCTTCTTCTGATATTGATACTCGGCCTCATCTGCGTATTCATAGACAGGACGCTTACGCCCGGGTCGATGTGGTCGGCATATGTGCTGATAGCCGGCCTCGCGGTATATTTTACGGCGATAATGGCGGTATACCGTAAACGCAGATTTTATGCGCAGATAGCGGTTGACGCGTTCGTGCTGACTGCGGCCGCGTTCGCCGCCGATCTGGTGTATTCCCTCGACGCTTCGGGAGGAACGGGGTTATTCGGCGTATCGCTGAGATACGTCGTGCCGGCGCTGCTGTTTGCCGCTCTCATAGTGACCGACGTAATGGTTTTCGCCGACAGACGCGAAAATAAATATTACCTTGTAACGCTGCTTTTCGTGTCTCTTCTGTCCCTTATTCCGCAGATTGTGGTCTGGTCGGGCTTCGGCGGCGCGAAGTGGGCTACGGTAACGCTGTTTTTCTTCGCGCTCACCAACGGTCTCGTGCTCACGATCGTTTGCTGGAAGGAAATAGTCAGACAGGTAAAGCGCAAGTTTTTCTTCTGACAAGGCGCGGAGCTCTTAACGTTTAAAAATACGGCAAGTCAAGGCGCAAAGAATACGGCAGACGAGCGCATAAACAGCGAAAAAGATGGAGTTTAAATAAACACAAAACGTCTCGGCCTTACCGCGAAGAAACGTTAAAGCTTTTTAGGCGGACATCACGGCGGCGAAAAAACGCCGAAATTCGTGCAAGGTTATTAAAACTCAGCAAGTCAAGGCGTAAAAAAACGCCGCAAGACGGACGCTTGCGGCGTGCGGCCGGCATTACCGGCGGCGGGGCTGCGGACGTGGCGGAAGCTCGGAGCAGTCGGTCACCCAGACGGCAATAATGCGTTTGAGCGCTCTTTCATACGCGCGGTTAAGCGCGTAATACTCGTTCCACTTGGCCTGAGTTTCGCTGTTTTCCTCGTCGAGCTCTTTTTTCAGCTCGAACATACGCTCGAACTTTTTGTCGAGCGCCGCCTTGAGCTCGTCGTAGCGCGCGTCGGCCGATTTTTCGTCCTCTATCTGATAGTTGTCGCCGTCGATTCTTATCGAACCGTCCGCTTCGACCTTAAGATAAACCGATCCGTCGCCGCGCGTGCGTTCGGTTTCGCCTGAAACGGGCTGGACATAAGGCAAATCCTGAATTATCATTTTACATCGCTCCTTTGATTTGATACGTCTAGTATGCGCGATATTCGATTTTAAAAAGCCGTCGCGCAAATTTACCGAGAATACATATTTTTGTATCGTCCGACTAATGTAAGCGGTAATCGCTTGCGTTGACGGCGGCAGTTGGTATATAATATTAAACGAAAGAATTTTATCGAGGTATTTTTATGAAGCTCGGAGTTGTAGGACTTCCCAACGTGGGAAAGTCAACGTTGTTCAACGCTATCACCGAAGCCGGCGCGGAATGCGCCAATTATCCCTTCTGTACGATTGAGCCTAACGTGGGCATAGTTGCCGTTCCGGACGAGCGGCTCGACGTGCTCGGCAAAATGTACAGCACGAGGAAGATCACTCCGGCCGTGCTCGAATTCGTCGATATTGCCGGTCTGGTAAAAGGCGCAAGCACGGGCGAGGGACTGGGCAACAAGTTTCTGTCGCACATACGCGAGGTGGACGCGATCGTTCATGTGGTGAGGTGCTTCGACGACGCCAATATCACCCATGTCGACGGCAGCGTGGATCCCTTGCGCGATATAGAAACGATCAATTTCGAGCTGATAATGAGCGATCTCGAAACAATAAAAAAGAGGCTTGACCGCGCGGAAAAATATATGAAGGCGGGGGACAAGCACGCGTTTGCCGAGGCCGATCTGTGCAAAAAGCTCGACGCTCACCTCAACGCCGGCAAGTGCGCGCGCACGCTTACCTTCAGCGACGACGAAAAGGCGCTCATGAAAGATTTCTTTCTGCTGACCGCAAAGCCCGTTATATATTGCGCGAACATTGCCGAGAGCGATATAGGCAAGCCCAACGCATACGTCGACAAGGTTCGTGCCTATGCCGCGGCAGAGGGCAGCGAGACGATAGAGATTTGCGCCAAGGTTGAAGCTGAGATAGCTCAGCTGCCCAAGGAAGAAAGGCAGATGTTCTTAGACGAACTGGGGCTCAGCCACAGCGGACTGGAGCGCATGATAAAGGCGGGATATCGGCTGCTCGGACTGATTTCCTATTTGACTGCCGGAGAAAAGGAAGTGCGCGCATGGACGATTGAAAACGGCACAAAAGCGCCGCAGGCCGCGGGAAAAATACATTCCGATTTCGAGAAAGGCTTTATCCGCGCCGAAATCGTGCCTTACGACGAGCTGGTCGCCGCCGGCGGATTCAACCAGGCGAAAGAGAAGGGAAAGGTCAGGAGCGAAGGTAAGGAGTATATTATGCGCGACGGCGACGTGGTGCTGTTCAGGTTCAACGTGTAAGGGATTTAACAAATGGATTTCAGAAAGCTGATAGCGGACAATATCACCTTAGACGGTTTCGACGTCTATTCCAATCTTTCGGTACCTGCTGACAGCGCGATGGGCGATTACTGTCTGCCGTGCTTCAGGCTGAGCAAAGCCATGCGCAAACCGCCGCAGGCCATCGCCGCGGAGCTGGCCGCGCAATTCAGCGCCGACGGAATCACCGCAGAAACGTCCGGAGGTTATCTCAATTTTAAAATCGACCGCGCCAAAAAAGCGGAGGCGGTGCTGCGCGAATGTGCCGCGCGCGGAGAGAATTTCGCGCCTTTGCCGGCAAACGGCAAGACCGTAACCGTCGACTATTCTTCAATAAACATCGCCAAGCCGTTTCACATAGGGCATCTGCTGACCACCGCCATAGGCGGCTCGTTATGCCGTATCTTCAGGCAGCTCGGCTACAACGTAGTGGGCATTAACCATCTGGGCGACTGGGGAACGCAGTTCGGCAAGCTGATAACCGCCTATCTTAAATGGGGCGACGAAAAGGACGTCGAAGAGCGCGGAATTCACGCTTTGCTTGATCTGTATGTGCGGTTTCATAAGGAGGCCGAAAACGACAAGTCGCTGGAAGAGGAAGGCAGGCGCTGGTTCAAAGCGATAGAAGACGGAGACGCTTTCGCGCTGGAGATATTCAACCGTTTCAAAACCGTAACGCTCAGGGACGTGGAGAAGGTTTACGACAGGCTGGGAATATCGTTTGACTCTTATGCGGGCGAAAGCTTTTACAACGACAAAATGCAGCCTGTCATCGACGAGCTGAAGGCTAAAGGGCTGCTTACCGAAAGCGAAGGCGCCGAAGTGGTTAATCTCGACGAGTACGGTATGCCGCCCTGCCTTATACTCAAGTCCGACGGCGCGACTCTTTACGCTACGCGCGATCTGGCCGCGGCGTGTTACCGCCACGATACCTACGGGTTTTACAAAAATCTCTACGTCGTGGCGTA
>CASFJH010000015.1 GCA_949294845.1 uncultured Bacillota bacterium
GAACCCTTCCAGCGCGCCGTCGGTTACCTTGATCTTGTCGCCCGGCTTGAAATCGGTGCTGGACACCACTTTTTCCAGCCGCATGCGCTTGACTTCCTCGTCGGTCAGCGGCAGCGGGCGGCCGTTAGGGCCGACGAAGCCGGTGACGCCGCGCGTGTTGGTGATGATGTGCCACATACTGTTGTCGTAATCCATTTTTATGAGAACGTATGTGGGGAATTTTTTACGCTGAACTATCTTGCGTTTGCCGTTCTTCTCTTCAACGACGTCTTCCATCGGAATGGTGATCTCTACCAGACGGTCGGTAAGATTGTTTTTCTGAAACACCATTTCCAGATTGTCCTTGACCATACTCTCGTAACCCGAGTATGTGTGAAGAACGTACCATTTTACGTTATCCGGATTCATAGTCTGAATACAGCTCCCAAACTGCCGGCTACGGCGCTGACCGCCGCTGACGATTCGGTACCCGAACCGAGACCGGTCACCAGCAGATCGTACAGATATCCGAGAAGCGCGTCCATTCCCATAAGAACCAAGAGGAAAAGCAGCGTGATCATAAGAACGACGCCTGTCTGCTTTACGACCGTGGGAAAAGTCGGCCATGTAACTCTCTTGAGCTCGCCGAACAGTTCCTTTATCTTGCGGCCGAAGCCTTTCTTCTTCTTTTCGGTTTCGTTTGCCATAAGCACTCCCTCCTAAATCCGGGATTTACCCGTCGCAGGATAAATAAAATCCAGAATTACTTCGTTTCCTTGTGAAGGGTGTGCTTTTTGCAAAAACGGCAGTACTTCTTAAGCTCGATCCTGTCGGGATCGTTCTTCTTGTTCTTCATGTTGTCGTAGTTTCTCTGCTTGCACTCTGTGCACGCGAGCGTGATTCTGGTACGCATATTAATTCTCCTCGTAGACCACTCAAAAAGCACCACTTCCGGGTGGTGCTTTAACAGGATATCATATATCCCCCAAGCTTGTCAAGCGTTTTAAATACTATTTTATCAATTTACCGACAGTCAACGCCATCTGGGTAAACAAAAAATCCACACTTACAGCTACAGGCGTTATTATCAGCACGATAACCCAGTATCCGCCCAGCCGCGATATAAAGGCAGGAATATCGACGCCTTCGAAAACGAAATGGGTAACCAGCTCGAACACGCAGAAAAATGCGAGATTGACGAACGCGGCTACGACGACCGCTCTGATTGCCGCCTGACGGGCTTTATTGTACCGCAGACTTCGCATAAGATACGCGACGGGCGCGTAAGGCACGAAAACGAACGCCAGCAGCAGAAACGTCACGTTGACCGCGATCCCCGAAACGAAAAAATCAAGGAGCAATGTCACCGCTTCGGTAAGAAAGCCGTACCCCGCTCCGCAACGCTCGAAAACCAGATAAAAGCAAAACGCCGTCACCGCCAGCGGAACGACCTTAAGAGGCAGGTAAACTGAGATGAGAAAGCAAACCGTGCCTATCGCGGCGGCCGCGGCCGAATAAGTCACCCGTCGCGCGCCCTTAACCCTCGCCGGCTTTTTCTCGCGCGCCGCCGGCTGCCCGTCTCCGGTCTCCCCGCGCCCGGCCGCCTCTTTATTTCCCGGCTCCTTCTTTTCCGGCTCTTCCTCGAACGGGTTCATATCAGCCGCAGCACTGCATCAGGTTGCAGCAGCAATCGGTGAGACAGTACGCGAGGCAGCAGTTGGACAGACAGTTCATGCCCATTGCGGCATTCGGATCCTGACCGTAAGGCTGCTGCTGTTGCTGCGTCTGCTGGTTATTTCCGAGATTCTGCGCGTTGGTGTTGGGATTGCCGATGACCATGTTCATTTTGTCGAGCGCGGTCTTATATTTTGTATTGCGCGGATCCATCTCCACAGCCATCTCAAGCTGCTGCTTGCTCTCCGTCAGCCAGTCGCGCTTATAGAATACGAGCGCCTGAAAATAATGCCATTCGGCAGTGCGGTCGGAAACCGAATCGAGCAGAGACTGAGCCTCGTCGTACTTGCCCTGTTTGACAAGCTCGTCTATATGCCCGTAATCGCCTCCGAAACGTTCTTTCGCGTTGCGGCGTTCTATATCGGCCTGAATTGCAGTCCACGCCTCTTCCAGCTCCATAAGCTTGCGCGCGCCCTCGTTGCCTTCCTCGCCGGCAAGAAAACGCTGTTCGCCGTACTGCTTCTTAAGCTCTTCGTATCGGGCCTTGAGTTCCTCGAAGGACGAGTCTTCCGAAAGCCCCAGCACTTTGTAAGGTTCTTTGACCATATTCTCTCCTTAAATAGTCTATGCGAAAAAACGTCAGATTTTCGGATATTTCAGTTTTTTATCGCTGTCCAGCAGCTCCCTGACTTTCTCGCGCAGTCCCAGATGCACTATATTCTGCATGAGATCGTAGCTCTGAGTAAACCTGCAGTTGTTAAAGCACTCAATCGCACGGTTGACCGCGGAGCCGAATATGAATTCGAGCTGCGGTCTGTGGGCGTCTATGAAGCCCTTCCTGTCCCCGTCGAATCCGTAGGTGGTAATGAACGGGTTGTAACGTTTGTGCCTGAAGTCGTCGTCTATATCGTCAAGCGCGTCGGCAAGGTAAACGAATTTACCTATATTATAGCACAGCGACGCCTTGTTATCGTCGTTTTTGTCGTCAAGCAGCCACACCGCCAATCGCCTGAGCATCGTTGCGAAAGGATGCGCCGCTCGGTCCGTACCGGTAACCCCATCGCGCTCGAGCGCGCGCAGATCGGAATAGCACGAACGCACTATCTCCTCGGCTTCGGGATACGCTTTCGCCGCTTTGCGACGCGAACGCTTAAGAGCCGCTCTTGCTACGCGCTTGGAAAACCCTTCCCTGTCCGCAACGCCGTCCTCCGCTTTGTAATAGCTCATTATGACGTTGAGCGAAGCAAGCTTATCCAGCAGCTGATTGCGCTTTACGATCGGCTTTTTTTTGAACGGACCGCACACGCACCGCTCGGAAGCGAACTCCACCGCCTGAGTATTGCAGTCGTGCATCAGTACGGAAAGAAAGGTAATGTCGTAATTTGTCGTAAACCGCGGCTTCTGCCCGTACAGCTTTCCCGTGGCTTTGCATATTCCGCAATAAAACGCGCGGTACAGCACGAAATCCTGCATTTTAAGCTGCGGTTTATATGGTATTACATATCCGTACATAGATCCGCTCCGTCAATAATTTCCGCGCTGTTTAAGCCGCAAGCTATACTGCCCATGCAAGCGTGCCGCCCGGGCCGCGCCGTTTCAGCCGCGGTTGTGCTGCAGGCGGACGAAACCCATTTTGCGATAGACTTTTTCAAGCGTTCTTACAGCCATGCGCGCGGCGGTCTCGGCGCCGTTGCGCATTACGCTTTCCAGATAATCCTTGTTATTCATATACTCGGCGAAGCGTTTCTGAACGGGAGCGAGGCCGGCTATCACGGCGTCCGCCACGCGCATTTTGAATTCGGCGTAACCCATACCGGCGCAGTCGGCCTCCGCCTTACCGAGCGTAATCCCGCAAAACGCGGCATATATGGTGAGAAGATTGGTTATGCCCGGCTTGTCCGCTCCGGCTCTTATCTCGCTGCCCGAATCGGTGACCGCGCGTTTGAACTTGCGTCTTATCGTATCGGCGTCGTCGGTCATGAGGATATAACCGTTTTCGTTATCGTCCGACTTGGACATTTTTGCCGAGGGATCGCTCAGACTGCATATCTTTGCCCCCGTAGCCGGCATTATTCCCTCGGGAACGACGAACGTCGGCGAGTACTTGTTGTTGAAACGCTCGGCTATCGTGCGCGCCAGCTCGAGGTGCTGCATCTGATCTTTTCCCACAGGCACGCAGTCGGCCTGATAAAGCAGTATGTCGGCCGCCATGAGCACCGGATAATCGAACAGTCCCACGTTCACGTTGTCAGGATGCTTTGCCGATTTGTCCTTGAACTGAGTCATTCTGCGCGCTTCGCCGAACTGGGTGTTGCAGTTGAGCAGCCACGTCAGCTCCGCGTGCGCCGGCACATGAGACTGCACGAACAGCACGCTCTTTTCGGGATCTATGCCTACGGCGAGCAGCAGGGACAAGAGCTCCAGAGTGTTTTTTCTCAGCTCGGCCGGTGCAATATAAATAGTCGTGCTGTGCAGATCGGCTACCGAATATATACAGCGGTATTCGTCCTGCATTGTCTGCCATCCGCGCAAAGCTCCCAGATAATTGCCTATCGTAGGGGTTCCGGTAGGTTTGATTGCGCTGAAAACCGTCTTTTTTCCGTCCACGTCAATGCCTCTCTTCAGATAGTATAAAATCGAATATTTCCGACTTGTCTATTACGTCGGTAAAACGCCGTTCGGCCGTGCGCAGCGACGAAAGACTGTCGGGCACCGGAAGCGCAGTAACATTTTCCAGTTTTTCAAGCGCCTTGAAATCGTCATCGGGTACTTTTTCGCCCAGGCACTTAAGTACGTCGCGCGCAAATTTGTACGGCGACGCTGTAGACACTATAACGACGGGAGTCTCGTCGCCCGTTTTGGAAACGTATTCGTCGTACACGGCAACGGCAACCGAAGTATGCGTATCGGCTATGTAGCCGTACTCCTCGAAAAGATTGCCAAGCGCCTCGCCGGCGGTCTCCTCGTCGGCGTAACCGGCCCAGAAAAGCTCCGCAAGCGCCGCGCGCTCCTCTTTCGATACGGTATAGCCGCCCTTCTCTTTCAGGTCACGCATACGCTGAGCGGTAACGGCGTCGTCGCGGCCGGATATTTCGAAAAGCAGTCTTTCCAGATTGGACGAAACGAGTATATCCATAGACGGGCTCATAGTCTTGTAGAACTCGCGTCTGCTGTCGTACTCTCCTTCGCGGAAAAAGTCGGTGAGTACGTTGTTGCGGTTAGACGCGCAGATGAGCTTGCCTACGGGAAGCCCCATTCTGTAAGCGTAGTATGCGGCGAGAATATTGCCGAAATTGCCGGTAGGCACGGCGAAATTGAGCTTATCTCCCCATTTTATCCGGCCGGCGTCAATGAGATCGAGATACGCCGAAAAGTAATACGCTATCTGCGGCACCAGCCGTCCCCAGTTGATGGAGTTGGCGGACGAAAACGCCAGTCCGCGTTTTTTCAGCGCGGCGTTAAGCTCGGGCGACGCAAAGGCGCTCTTGACCGCGGTCTGCGCGTCGTCGAAATTTCCGCGTATGGCCGCAACGCGCACGTTCGCGCCTGCCTGCGTGGCCATTTGCAGCTTCTGCAGCGCGCTCACTCCGTCTGACGGATAGAAAACCGTCACTTGGGTGCCCGGCACGTCGCGGAATCCCTCCAGCGCGGCTTTGCCGGTATCGCCGCTGGTCGCGACAAGTATGAGCGTGCCGCCGTCCTCGCCGAGCGCTTTCTTGCTCTCGGTGAGCAGATACGGCAGTATGGTAAGCGCGATATCCTTGAACGCGTGCGTGGGCCCGTGCCAAAGCTCGAGAAAATACATATCCTCGTCTATCTGCACTACCGGCGCGGGATCGTCCTCAAAGCGGCCGTATGCTTTACGCGCGGCTTCGGGCAGTATGCCGGCAAGCTCGGGCAGATAAAGCCCTATTATATACGCCGCGCGCTCGTCGTAAGACATCGCCAGCATTGCGCGCATATCCTCTTCGGTCACGGCCGGAAAAGTCTCGGGCACATACAGCCCTCCGTCCGCCGCAAGCCCGTTTACAACGGCCTGCGCGCCGCTGACGCGCGTATTTCTGTTTCTTGTAGATAAATATTTCATTGAGTCTCCCCGTCCGCAGACCACCGTCCGCTTCCTGCCTTCTCCTTTTCGCAGCACCGCGGACCGCCGTCCGCGTCATGGCCGCAGTCTGTCGCTTTGCCTTCTGTACGGACGCTCGGCCGCGGCGCCGGTCAAGGCGTTACAGATATCTTTTCATGAATTTGGGTACTTCCGCCGCCGAAACGGTAAGCGTGAAGTCGACGCCGTATTTCTCGGAAATTTCTTCCAGTTTATCGAAAAGCTCTTTCATCTCGTCGGGCGTTTTGTCAAGAATACGCCCCACGCCGTCGATATAGAATTTATTATTATCGGAATTGGCCGCAATCATACCTTTTATGAAGCCGATCAGGCAGCCCTTGCAATGCACGTCGTAATCGTTCACGTTGATGAAACGGATTGCGCTGTCGATCTCGAGCGATTTGTCGTTGTCGGTGATATAAACGACCTCTCCGCTGGCGCCTGCGGCGCACGCGTTAGCCGCGTCGATGATCTTCTTCGTCTTTCCGCTTCCCTTGGCTCCGTAAATAAGATTAATCATGGTCTCATTTTCTCCTTAATTTTTTATATTTTCGCCGATGACAAGCAGTTTATGACGTCTCTTATCGGCAAATCTGACTATATTGTCCAGCTCTTCGTCGCCCATTACGGTATTGCGGCCTGCCGCGTATTCCGCGTCGACGGCGGCTTTGACTTTTGCGACGAGCGGATCGGATTTGTCTATCATCTTGTCTCCGGTAAGCTCGTAAAAATCGTTAAGCCAGTAAGCTATGCCGGCAAGGCCGGAAGCGTTGTTTATCGAAACTATCGGCTTGCGGTTAAGTATCTTGCCGGTATCGAAAATATTGTAAATCTCGGGATCCTTGAGCATTCCGTCGGCGTGAATACCGGCGCGCGTGGCATTAAAACTGCGTCCGACAAAAGGCGTGCGCGGAGGTATGGCATAACCGAGCTCGTGCTCGAAATACTCGGCTATCTCGGTAATGACGGTAAGATCCATCCCGTCCGTGCGCCCTTTCAGCTGAGCGTATTCTATGCACATGGCCTCGGTGGGACAGTTGCCTGTACGCTCGCCTATACCGAGCAGAGAGCAGTTGACCGAGCAGCAGCCGTAAAGCCATGCCGTCGAGGCGTTGGTGACGACTTTGTAAAAATCGTTATGCCCGTGCCACTCGAGCTGCTCGCTGGGAACCTCGGCGTAATAATTCAGGCCGTAAATTATGCCCTGTACGCAGCGCGGCAGCGCGGCGCCCGGGAAAGTGACGCCCAGACCGAGAGTATCGCACGCGCGCACTTTAATAGGTATGCCGCTTTCGGCCGAAAGTTTCATCAGTTCGAGCGCGAACGGCACTACGAAGCCGTAAAAATCGGCGCGGGTGATGTCCTCAAAATGGCAGCGCGGTATGATTCCGTAGCTGAGAGCAGCCTTGACTATGCCGAGATACTTGTCCATCGCCTTCTTTCGGTCGAGATGCATTTTCTTGTAGATGTGATAATCGGAGCACGAAACGAGTATACCCGTCTCCGCTATCTCCATCTGCTTTACCAGCTCGAAATCCTTTTCGTTGGCGCGTATCCAGCTCGTGATCTGCGGAAACTCCAGTCCCTGCTCGCGGCATTTGACGACGGCCTCTTTGTCCTTGTCGGTATACAGGAAAAATTCCGACTGTCTGATTATGCCCTTAGGGCCGGACAGCTTGGACATGAGCCTGAACAGGTCGACCGTCTGCTGAACGGTAAAAGGCGCGGTCGACTGCTGCCCGTCGCGGAAAGTCGTATCGGTTATCCAGATGTTTTCGGGCGTGTTGTGCGGAACGATACGGTCGTTGAAAATGATCTTTGGCACGCTGTCGTAATCGAACACGCCGCGGAAAAGCTCCGGCTCCTCGAGATTCTCGAGGTTATAGTCGTGCTCGTGTATCTCCAGAAGTCCCGTCCTTTTGTTTTTTGTAACTCTCATATTATTCATAACAAATCAAACGTTGGCAATAAAGTCGGCTATACGGGTAAGCCCCTCGACAATATCCGCATCGGATATTGCGTAGCTCAGTCTGATGTAGCCTTCCGCCCCGAACGACTCGCACGGGATTACGGCCACCTGCTTCTTTTCGAGCAATACTTCGGCGAACTTCTGCGCCGAAGTAATCTTCACGCCGCCCACCTTCCTGCCGATAAGGTTCCTTACGCTGACCATAACGTAAAACGCGCCTTTGGGTTCGATAAATTCCACCGTGTCGTCGATTTCCTTCAGAAGCCTTATTATCTGACGGCGGCGCGCGTCGAACGTCATGCGCATAGTGCGCAGAAACTCTTCGCCCTCGCGGTGCGCTAGCGCCTGCTCGGCGGCGTACTGCGCGATGGTATTGGGGTTGGACGTCATATGGCTCTGCATACTGCCTATGGCTTTTGCCAGAGCGGCGTCGGACGCGGTGTACCCTATACGCCAGCCGGTCATCGAATAAGTCTTGCTCACTCCGTTTATGATGACCGTCCTGTCCTTCATGCCGGGCGCTGCGGCGAACGAGTACGGCTCTACGCCGTAGCACAGCTTTTCGTATATCTCGTCCGAGATAACGTATATATCGGGATATTTAGCGAGCACCGCGGCAAGCGCTTCCACTTCCTCTCTTGTGTATACGGCGCCGGTAGGATTGTTGGGGTTGTTTATGAGAAAAGCGCGCGTTTTGGGCGTGATAGCCTTTTCCAGTTCCTCGGGGGTTATCTTAAAGCTGTTCTCCGCTTTAGTGTCGACGTATACGGGCACGCCTCCCGCCAGCTTGATAAGCTCGGGGTACGTCAGCCAGAACGGCGACGGAACGATAACCTCTTCGCCCGGATCCAGCGTCGCCAGAAACGCGTTTGCAAGCGCGTGCTTCGCGCCGTTGGAAACAACTATCTGATTGGGAAGATAATCCAGCCCGTTGTCCTTTTTAAGCTTTGCACAGATCGCTTTTTTGAGCGATTCGGTACCGGACGCCGGCGTGTATTTGGTCATGCCGTGGTCGAGCGCGTATTTTGCCGCGGCCACTATGTAGTCGGGCGTGTCGAAATCGGGTTCGCCCGCGCCGAACGAGACGACGTGGATTCCCTCCGCTTTCATCTTTTTCGCTTTTGCGGTAATCTCAAGCGTAAGCGAGGGCGCAATATCAAGGACTCTCTGTGCAATCTTCATATGTTCCTGTTACCTCTATAGTAAAAGTTATCCGTATTATACCATAAAAAACGGCAAAAAGCAATTGTTTTGTATGACAGAGAAGTGAAAGTTAAAACGTCATCCGCAGCCGCTAACTGCGGAACGCCGATACGATAACCCCTCCGCCTATGCACCGCTCGCCCGAATACAGCACGGCATACTGCCCCGGCGTGACGGCGCGCTGTCTTATGCCGAACGTCAGGCGGAAGCCGTCGCCGTGCCGCACGGCAGTCACCGGCTGATCGGGCTGACGGTAGCGCATTCTCGCGCAGCATCTGAGTTCCGATCCGTCGCGCCAGTCGAAATCGCCTATTATGTTTAAGCCGCTGCATTCGCAGCCGTCCGACATGAGCTCCTCGCCTTCGCCGCACGACACTATAAGCCTGTTCGAGGCGACGTCCTTGTCCACAACGTACCAGCGGTTTTCCTCCGCTCCGCTCACTCCGCCTATGCCGAGGCCGCGGCGCTGTCCCAGCGTATAATACATTACGCCGTTATGCCGCCCCACCGTCCGGCCCGAAACGTCCACCACGTCGCCGGGACGCGCAGGCAGATACTGCGCGAGAAAGCTGCGGAAATTACGCTCGCCGATAAAGCAGATGCCGGTCGAGTCTTTCTTCCGGCCGGTAACCAGTCCGTTCTTTACGGCAATCGCGCGCACGTCCTTTTTAAGCATACCGCCTATGGGAAAAAGCACGTTTTCCAGCTGTTCGGTGCGCACCTGATTAAGAAAATACGTCTGATCCTTGCTCGCGTCGGCAGCCTTTAAAAGCACGGGCGCCGAAGCGTGATCTATGCGGCAGTAATGTCCCGTCGCAACGTATTGAGCGCCCAGCTCGGCCGCTTTGCGCTTAAAAGGCGCGAATTTGATCTCGCGGTTGCACAGCACGTCGGGATTGGGCGTGCGCCCCGCGGCGTACTCCCCGAGAAAATACGAGAACACTCTGTCGTAGTATTCCTTGGCGAAACTGACCGAATACAGCGGTATGCCTATTGCGGCGCATACCGAACGCGCGTCCTCGAAATCCTCAGCCGACGTGCACGCGCCCGAGTCGTCCTGTTCGTCCCAATTATTCATGAACAGTCCGATCACCTCGTAACCGGTCTGTTTGAGCAGCAATGCCGCAACGGACGAATCGACGCCGCCGCTCATACCGACAACCACGCGCCCTTTCATTCGCCCACCTTCAGAACGCTTACCGCGTTAAGACCGAGATCTGCGGCGTTACGGCCCTCGTAAGCCGAGTACCAGCCGCGGCAGGCGACCATTGCGGCGTTATCCGTGCAAAGCGCCGGCGAAGGATAGTACACCTCGAGACCTGCGGCGCTTCCCAGCTCTTTGAGCCGCGCGCGAAGATAAGTGTTGGCTGCCACGCCGCCGGCAAGAACTATCTTGCCGTATCCGGCTTTTACTGCCTCGGAAACGGCGTACTCCGCCAGCGGATCGACTGCTGCGACGGTAAACGACGCGCACAGGTCGGGTATATTTATATCCTCTCCGCGCTGTTTCGCCGTATGAACGTAATTGACAACGGCGGTCTTGAGCCCCGAATAGCTCAGATTGCCGTCGGTAAAAGACTGCTTGTGCTTGGTGAGCTTTATTGACGGTCTGCCGCCGGCGGCGAGCCTGTCGACGCTCGCTCCGCCCGGATATCCCAGTCCGATAAGCCGCGCGACTTTGTCGAACGCTTCGCCTATCGCGTCGTCGGCGGTGGCGGCAAGCAGCGCATAGTCGTTGTAGCCGCCCACGCGCACTATGCTGGTATGACCGCCCGAAGCGACAAGCGCGATAAAAGGCGGCTCGAGACTATGCTCGAGATAATTGGCGCATATGTGCGCCTCTATATGATTGACCTTGATCAGCGGAATGTCAAGCGCGTAGCTGAGTGCCTTGGCGCTCGACACGCCGACCAGCAGAGCGCCGATCAGTCCGGCGCCGTAGGTGACCGCAACCGCGTCTATGTCGGAAAGCCGCATACCGGCGGCTTTGAGCGCCTCGTCGACTATGCCGGGCAGCGCCAGAGTATGGTTGCGGCTGGCGATCTCGGGAACCACGCCGCCGAACCGCCTGTGTATTTCTATCTGACTCGCCACAATATTGGCCAAAAGCCGCCGTCCTCCCTGTACTACGGCGGCGGCCGTTTCGTCGCAGGAGCTCTCTATGCCAAGCACCGTAAAGTCCGTGCGACCGGTAAGTTGAGTAAATTTTTCGTTCATATACTTAGCACCGTTTAAAAGTAACAATACCGGCAGGCAGCGCCTTTTTTAAAAGTAACGGAAATACCGGCAAGCGGCAGCGCTTTATCTTAGCGCAAACGCCGGAAGCGGCACCTTTCTATAATAGCGCAAACGCCGGCGCGGCACCGTTTTAAAATAACGGAAACGCCGGCGCGGCTTTACCTGCCGCCCTTTTTGAGATAATCGAATATAAACCCTTCTATCTCGCCGTTCATAACGGCCTGAACGTCGGGATCTTCGAAGCCGGTGCGGTGATCCTTGACAAGCGTATACGGCTGGAAAACATAGGAACGTATCTGGCTGCCCCACTCTATCTTTTTCAGATCTCCCTGTATGGCCTGCGATTTTTCCTGATTCTCGCGCTCGCGCAGCTCGACCAGCTTGCTCATGAGCATCTTCATCGCGGTCTCGCGGTTTTGTATCTGCGAGCGTTCGTTCTGGCACTGCACCACTATGCCGGTGGGCAGATGCGTGATCCTTATCGCGCTGTCCGTTTTGTTGACGTGCTGACCTCCGGCGCCGCCCGAACGGTAGCGGTCTATCCTCAGATCGTCGGGATTGATCTTGATCTCGGTATCGTTCTCCACTTCGGGCATGACGTCGAGCGAAGCGAACGAAGTGTGCCTTCTCGCGTTGGAGTCAAACGGCGAAATGCGCACCAGTCTGTGTACGCCCTTTTCCGCCTTGAGATACCCGTATGCGTTAATGCCGCGCATTATGAACGTCACGCTCTTTATGCCCGCCTCTTCGCCGTCAAGCCGATCCAGCTCCTCCACGGCAAACCCGTTTCTGTCGGCGTACATACGGTACATACGGTAGAGCATACTCACCCAGTCCTGAGCCTCGGTGCCGCCCGCGCCCGCGTGAAGCGTAAGTATAGCGTTATTGTGATCGTACTCGCCTTTTAAAAGCGTCGTAAGGTAAAACTCGTCGGTCTCCTTCTCCAGCTCGTCCAGTCCGGCGGTAAGCTCTTCCACCATGTCGGCGGCGTCCTCCGCCTCTATAAGCTCGGTCATCTCTTCAAGATCGGTCATGCTGCGCGTTAGCTTGTCTATGCGCGCAATCTCGTCGTCCAGATACTTGGCCTCGCTGTTGACCGCCGTCGCGCGCGCTATGTCTTTGTACAGATCGGGATCCTGCTGAACGGCGTCCAGCTCCGCTCTGCGGCCTCTGAGTCTCTCCGGCTCGGCCGCAGCCACCGTCTCGTCCAGCTTCTGACGCAGATTCTTTTCTCTTAACTTGATTTCGTCTAATACTACCATTTATTTTCCTTGTCTGTATGCCATAACTTTTTCTAAAGCCAATTCGTAACGTCCGACGTCCGTCAGCGCTTTGACTGCTTTTTCGCCGTATCGTCCGCCGCCCGACGAAGCAGCCGTCAGGCTTTGTGGTCCTTATCCCAGCAGCAGTTTTTATATTTTTTGCCGCTGCCGCACGGACAGGGATCGTTCCTGCCGACAGAGCGGTTATCGTTCTTTACCGGAACGTTTGCCGTTCTCGTCTGGGAATCGCCGCTTGACGCCACCAGCTCGAGCTTCTGCTCCTCGCGCTTGGGCGCGTGCTCGATGTTTACGCGCATCATGAGGGCAACGGTTTCTTCCTGTATGCGGCCGACCATCTGGTCGAACATTTCGAAGCCTTCCTTCTTATAGGCGATGACGGGATTCTGCTGGCCGTAGGCTTTAAGCCCGATACCGCGGCGCAGAGCGTCCATCGCGTCGATATGATCCATCCAGCGCGCGTCGACGACCTTGAGCAGTATGACGCGCTCCACCTCTTCGAAGTCGATGCCTATCTCCTTCGCCTGCGCTATCTTTTCCTGATAGCGCACCTGCATGGCGGAATCTATCTGATCCTTTATCTCCTCGAGCGCCCATTTCTCCATTCTGTCCTCGGTAAGGAAGTCGGCTTCCCCGGGCAGCAGCTTGCGCTCTATCTCCTTATTGAGATTCTCCCAGTCCCATTCGGGCCAGTCGGTCTTGGGATCGGTGTAATCGTCCACTATCACGTCCACCTGATCATGCATCATCTTTTCTATCTGGTCGTGAACGGACATTCCCATGAGAACCTTGTTGCGCTCGCCGTAAATGATCTCGCGCTGTTTGTTCATTACGTCGTCGTACTCGAGAACCTGTTTACGAATGGAGTAGTTGCGCCCCTCGATATTGCGCTGAGCGTTCTCTATCTGCTTGGTAAGCAGTCCCATCGCGAAGGGAGTATCCTCGTCTATACGGAACATCGACGCGATTTTCTGCATCCTTTCTCCGCCGAACAGGCGCAGAACGTCGTCCTCCATCGACAGATAGAACACCGATGAACCGAGATCGCCCTGACGTCCGGCGCGGCCGCGCAGCTGGTTGTCTATACGGCGCGACTCGTGGCGTTCGGTGCCGATAATGCGCAGACCGCCCACGGCGATGACGTCCTGTTTTTCCTCGTCGACCTCCACTTTGTATTCGTCGTAGTATTTTTTGAATTCCGCGCGTGCCGCGAGGATTTCGGGATCGTCGGTGTTGAAATACGACGTAGCCGCGGAAATGGTCTCCTCTTTGCAGCCGATATCCCGCATACGCTTTTTAGCGAGATACTCGGCGTTGCCGCCCAGCATGATGTCGGTGCCGCGGCCGGCCATGTTGGTCGCTATCGTGACGGCGCCCTTCTTGCCGGCCTGCGCTATGATCTCCGCCTCGCGTTCGTGGTTCTTGGCGTTGAGCACGTTATGCGGAATCTTGCGCGCTTTGAGCAGCTTGCTTACTTCCTCGCTCTTTTCCACCGTGGTGGTGCCGACGAGAACAGGCTGTCCGCGGCCGTGACATTCGGCTATGTCCTCCACTACTGCGCGCAACTTGCCGTTGACCGTCGTATAGACCTGATCGTTCTCGTCGATACGGCGCGAAGGCACGTTGGTGGGTATGACGACGACGTCAAGTCCGTATATGCCGCGGAACTCGTCCTCTTCAGTCTTGGCGGTACCTGTCATGCCGGCGAGCTTGCCGTAAAGACGGAAATAGTTCTGGAACGTTATGGTTGCGAGAGTGCGGTTCTCGTTCTGGATACGCACGTTCTCCTTGGCCTCGATTGCCTGGTGGAGTCCCTCGCTGTAGCGCCGCCCCACCATGAGACGGCCGGTGAACTCGTCGACTATTACGACTTCGCCGTCGGAGACTATATAGTCCTTGTCGCGCTTCATGACGTAGTGCGCGCGTATGGCGTTGTTTATATAGTGGTTTAGCTCGGTGTTGTCGAGATCGGACAGATTCTCTATATTGAAATAGCGCTCGGCTTTTTCGATGCCCTCCGGAGTGAGGTTGATCGCTTTCTTTTTCTCGTCTATCTCGTAATCCTCGTCGGCTTTGAGCGTTTTGGCAAAACGGTTGGCGGTGATATACATCTCGCTCGATTTGCCGCCCTTGCCCGATATTATAAGGGGCGTGCGCGCCTCGTCTATGAGAATTGAGTCGACCTCGTCTATGATCGCGTAAGCCAGATCGCGCTGAACCTTGTCCTGCTTATAGATAACCATATTGTCGCGCAGATAGTCGAAGCCCAGCTCGTTGTTGGTGGCATAGGTTATGTCGCAGTTGTAAGCGGCGCGCTTGGCTTCGCTTGACATTCCGGCAACTGCCACGCCTACCGTCAGCCCGAGGAAACGGTGAACCTTGCCCATCCACTCGGCGTCGCGCTTGGCGAGGTAATCGTTGACGGTGACTATATGCACGCCTTTCCCCGTAAGAGCGTTAAGGTACGCCGGAAGAGTAGCCACAAGCGTTTTGCCTTCGCCTGTGCGCATTTCGGCGATACGTCCCTGATGCAGACAAACGCCGCCCATCAGCTGAACGTGGAAGTGCCGCATACCCAGCACGCGTTCGGCCGCCTCGCGCACCACCGCGAACGCTTCGGGCAGAATGTCGTCAAGCGTTTCGTAATTCTCTTTAAGCCTGTGCTTGAACTCGGCGGTCATTCCCTTAAGCTGCTCGTCGTTCATCTGTTTGAAACGATCCGCCAGCGCTTCTATCTTGTCCGCGATAGCGTTAAGCTTCTTTATGTGCTTGCGGTTATCGCTGCCTACGATGTAAGAAATAAGTCCCATATTGTTCAGAGTGCCTCCGTCTCGTATTTACCCAGAAATTTAAGTGAAGATGTCTTAGCGCCGAGCGCCGCCAGAATACGCATAAGCTCTTCCTTGCCGTCGCCGAAAGTGAAATCGGCGAAAAATACATACCGTCCCATTCCGTTCCTGCAAGGCCTCGATTCTATTTTAACCATATTGAGGCCGAAATCACGCATTACTTCCAGCGCGGCAAGCAGCGCGCCCGGTCTGTTCATTGTCTCGAACGCCACGCTTACCTTGTCGCCTTCAAAAGAGGGCGTCCCCGACACCTTCACGAAACGGGTGGCGTTCTCGCCCGATTCGATGCCGCCGGCAATAACCGTCTGCCCCGGACGCGGCACGCGCGCCACTGCCGCTTCGGACGCGTCGCCGATCCGCGCGAGTCCCTCGGACGTCGAGCCGACCGGCACCGTCTCCGCGCCGAGCTTTTCGAGAAAGTCGCGGCATTGCGCCAGCGCCTGCGGATGCGAATACACCCTTCTGACCTTTGTAAGGTCTGCGCCGTCGAGGCCTATAAGATTCTGCCTTATGGGCAGCGTCGCTTCGCCGACGATATACAGCGGCAGTTCGTAAAGTCCGTCGAGCGTCTCGCGCACCGAGCCTTCGATGCTGTTCTCGATAGGCACGACCGCCCGATCGGCTTTGCCGTCGGCCGCCGCCTTCAGTGCGGCGCGTATCGTCGGGTATCTTACGGGATCGCCGCCGAATTTCTCAACCGCCGCAAACGAATGAGAATACTGATCTCCCAGATATGCGGTAGTCACTCCCCGACCTCCGAAAGCATAGCCGCCGCGCCGTCCGTAAACTCCGCCTCGCAGCCTGCGTCAAGCTTTACAGCCGCCTTATCCGCGCCGAACTTTTTCAGATACTTTCTGAAAGCCGCGGCTGCAGCGCGGTGTTCGGCGTCCTGCGCGCCTTTGTAAAGACAGTGCGCGTAATCAGGTCGGTATCCTCCCCAGCCGTCGCCGCAAACGGCAAACTCGCCGGTCGCCGCAAGCCGCGCAGCGGAAAGCTGCGCCGGAGAAAGCGCCGCTCCGTCCATGGCGCATATTACCGTAACGCAACCGGCGTCGGAATTGCCGGCCGCCGCAAGCAGCGAATACAGACCGGTAACATCTCTGCCGAGCGCCGCCGCCGACGCGTTAGTGACGGCGACAACCACGTCGCGGCCGTAATTTCTGAGCGTAACGGCGCGGTTTGCCGCCACGCGGAAAGCCTCGGAAAAGAACGACGGATCGAGATCAAGCCGCATTACGGCGCCCTTTCCGGCGCCGGAGGGCGCAACGTCTATTCTTATGACCTCCGGCTCGGTCGAAGCTTTGACGGCGGCATCGGCAAGCGCGGTAACCAGTCCGTCCGCATCGAATCCGGCGTCGTGCGTAATTATAAGCGATTCGCCTGCCATTAAAGGAGTCAGCACCGAGACGGCGTTGAGGTAAGCGTCGCCCCATACGCGCAGACGTTTTACGGGCGCGGCCGAAATCGCGGCTCCGGCGCGGCGGAATGAATCTATCGGCATACCGTTTATGCCCACTACGTCGGCGAGCGCGTACTGATCGCGCGAGCCGCAGTAAAAATACCTGCCCGAAACGACGTCGCCCTCTTCCAGCCCGTACTTTTTTATGAGCGGCTCTATAACAAATACGTCCTCAGACGAAGGCACCAGCCCGTCGGACAGATACCCGTCCACCGCGGCGCGGTGAAAGAGTCCGGTCGCCGTCTTGAAGCCGTAAATATCGCCGCGCTCGCTGAAGCCGTAAATATCCGCTATGTCGTTAACGTCGCGGTAGACGTCGGTAACGCGCGAAAATCTCTTAACGCGGTCCGCAGGAACTTTCTGCCCGTCTTTTACGGCGTTTATATGATCGTATATGTCGTGCAGTATAGTTTCTTTGTTGTTGTATTTCATAACGCCCTTGAACCCCGCGCGTATGGCGAAATTCCTCAGTTCGGCGAGAGAGTAGCTGTCGTCCAGTCTGAGTTTGGGCGCTTTGATTCCTGCGTTGTAATCGTAAACCATTGCCATTTAATCCTTATTTTTTTATTATACTATAAAATGTAAAAAAACGCAATTGATTTTAAGCTGTATTTTGCCCGACGGCGCGCCTATCCGGAACTAAACGACAAAAAACCTCCGCCTGAGGCGGAGGCCGTAAAAAACAGGTCGGGCGCGGCTTACTGCCCGTCGGCGTTGTCCGACGCGTCGCCGCCGTTAACTTCGCTCTCTTCGCGCGCTTTGCGCTCGGCGCGGCGGCGCGCGCCGTTGCCCGCCGCATTGAGCAGCACCACTATAAGAAATATCGCCGCTATGACTATGGCTATGGACAGCACGCCCTTCCACAGTATGTCGAGCGAGTCGTAAACCGTATTCCAACTGAATGCCGATAACAGAATATTCATATCCGCCTCCTTATGCGCCTAACATCATTTTGGCTATAGTGATGAGCACGCCGCCGGCGATTACCGACGAAATCTGCCCCGCTACGTTCGCTCCCGCCGCGTGCATGAGCAGATGATTGCTCGGATCCTCCTTAACGCCCATCTTCTGCACCACGCGCGACGACATGGGGAAAGCGGAAATGCCGGCCGCCCCCACCATAGGATTTATCTTCTTTTTCGTAAACAGATTCATGAATTTGGCGAGGAATATGCCGCCCATCGTGTCGAATACGAACGCGAACAGTCCCAGACACATTATGAGCAGCGTCTGCCACTGCAGAAACTGTTCGCCCTTCATGCCGAACGCAACCGTTATGCCGAGCAGCAGAGTCACGAGATTGGAAAGCACTTTGCTCGCCGTTTCGGTAAGACTGCCAAGCACTCCGCATTCGCGTATCAGATTGCCGAACATCAGGCAGCCGACCAGTCCCACCGACGGAGGCGCGACAAGTCCGGCGACCAACGTCACTATCACCGGAAAAAGTATCCTCGTCAGCCGCGAAACCGAAGCCGGATTGTATTCCATGCGTATCAGCCGCTCCTTTTTGGTGGTGCAAAGTCTGATGACGGCCGGCTGAATTATGGGGACAAGCGCCATATACGAGTACGCCGCGACCGTTATCGCGCCGATGAACGTGCTGTTAAGCATCGTCGCCACGGCAATCGAAGTGGGACCGTCCGCGGTGCCTATTACGCCTACCGAAATCGCGTCGGAAAGATTAAAGCCGCAGAGCGCCGCAAGAATTATCGTCAGGAATATGCCTATCTGCGCCGCGCCGCCGAAAAAGAACAGCTTGGGATTGGACAGCAGCGGTCCGAAATCCATCATCGCGCCTATGCCGATAAACAGCAGCAGCGGCATCAGCTCGCCCATTTTAATGCCGGCGTTATACAGCACCTCCAGAAATCCGGGCGTCCCGTCCTGATTGATCGCGCCTGACAGCGGTATATTGACGAGTATCGCGCCGAACCCCATGGGCAGCAGCAGCGCCGGCTCCATTTTGAACCGGATTGCCAGAAAAATAAGCAACGCGCCTATTATCCACATCACGAAATGCTGCCATTCGAGAGCTTTGAAACCTTCGACAAGAAACTCCATAAGCACCTATCTCCTTTTTTTTTATTATCGTCACATTTTAACAAAAACAAAAGACCGTCGTCAAAAAAACAACGGTCTTACTCTCTGCACCGAAGCCCGGGCCTGCTCTTTGCGGCCGTACTGACGGGCAACGGAACGGCTTAACGCCGCGAGTTACTCCCCATGCTTTTTTTATTATAAACGCGCGTAAGCGTTTTGTCAACCGTAATAGGTAAAAAAAGTAACCGGCAAAGTTTTTTCCTTATCGACCGCGCACTGCCGCTTCGCTTCCATGGCAGGGCTTAAGACGGCAAACCGCCTTGACACGGCGAATAAACTGTGATACAATACCATACGGATAAAAGGGCTCGGGCCGATTGCCCGTACGACTCTGAAAATATTATTTTGAAGATAAGGAGTACGCAAATGGTATCTCAGACTGAACGCAAAGTGGAATCGGTGGAAAAAATGTGCGGCGGCAAAGGGCGCGTTATCATAGAGCGGCTTATGGGCGAAAAGGAGCTCAACGGCAAATGCGGCCTTTTTGCTCATGTTACGCTGGAAAAAGGCTGTTCGCTCGGCTACCACGAGCACCGCGGCGAAACGGAGACTTACTATATTCTCGAGGGCGAGGGCGTTTATGACGACAACGGAGTAAGCATCCCCGTCTCGGACGGCGACGTTCTGTTCTGCAAAGACGGCTGCGGCCACGGCATCGCAAACACGGGAAGCGGCAATCTCGATTTTATCGCGCTTATTATAAAGGCCTGACTGTCGCTGCCGGACGTTTTAGCGACGTATAAAGGCGGCGGACGGTTAAAGGCGCATTTTGCGGCAGTCTATCCGTTCAAACCGCCGCGTTTTCAGACCGTTGACGTATCGTTTTTTATCTGACGTAATGTTTAAAAGCGCTCCGCTGTTTGTCTTGCGGAGCGCTTTTAAACATATTGCGCGCGTATTGCGCGCGCAGCCGATAAGCGCGCAGCCGGTCACAAAACCCCGGCAAGAATTTCCACACTGTCGCATATCGCCAGATCAGCCGCGTCGTCATAGTCGGTGCGCGATTTGTTGACGAGCGCTATCCTGCCCTTTGCGAAATTGACGAATCCTGCCGCCGGATAAACGGTAAGCGACGTGCCGCCTATTATCAGCAGGTCGCACGCGGCTATCGCGGCTATCGCCGCCTCTGTCGCAGCCTCGGGCAAAGGCTCGCCGTACAGCACCACCGAAGGCTTTACCGTATGTCCGCAGCCGCAGCGCGGAACGCCGTCGGCGCTTGCGTCGCGCAGCGAAAACATCTGCTCAAGCGAATAGCTCCTGCCGCAGTGCGGACATCGGTTGCGGTGAACGCTGCCGTGAAGCTCGAGCACGTTTCTGCTTCCGGCCGCCTGATGAAGTCCGTCTATGTTCTGCGTGACGACCGCCTTTACCTTGCCGCGCGCCTCCGCCTCGGCAAGCGCGATATGGGCGGCGTTCGGACGGGCTTCGGGATAAATCATTTTGTCAAAATAGAACCTGTAAAATTCGCTCGGACAGGCATTGAAAAAATCTATCGACAGCATCTGCTCGGGCGGAAAGCGGTATTTGAGATTGTACAGCCCGTCGGCGGAACGGAAGTCCGGTATTCCGCTGGCGGTGGACACTCCGGCGCCGCCGAAAAATACGACGCTGTCCGCCTCTGCGGCCCATTCGCGCAAAACCGACACTCTTTCCTTATCCTTCATACTTTGCCCTCCGGAACGGATATTGCGTTTTCGCACCGACGCTGTCACTCCGGCGAAGCGGCGGGAAACTCCTTACCGAACGGTTTTTAAGCCCTCAAACAGAGCTTAAGCCCGCTTGAAATCGAGGCTCTTCAATGCTCGAGGACGGCTTTGATACGACGCACGCCCGCCGAAGAGGATTGTTCTTTCACGATACGGAAATGTCCCAGTTCGCCGGTATGCGACGCGTGCGGGCCGCCGCAAATCTCCATGGAATATTTGCCCATGGTGTAAACCTTTACCTTGTCGCCGTATTTTGACGTAAACAGTCCGACCGCGCCCTTTTCCTTCGCCTGTTCGACGGTCATCTCTTCGCAGACGACAGGCACGTCGGCGGCGATAGCGTCGTTTACCAATTTCTCCGTCTGCTCGATTTCCTCCTTGGTCATCGGTCTGTCGAAGGAAAAGTCGAAGCGCAGGCGCTCTTCGGTGATGTTGCTGCCCTTCTGGTTTACATTTTCGTTATTAAGCACCGTTTTAAGCGCGCGGTGCAGCAGATGGGTAGCCGTATGCAGGCGCGCGGTGGCTTCGGTATGGTCGGCGAGTCCGCCCTTGAATTTCTGCTCTGCGCCGGCGTGGCTCTTCTGCTGGTGCTCGGCGAACGCGGCCTGGAACCCCTCGACGTTGACTTTGAGTCCGCGCTCTTTAGCAAGCTCGACGGTCATTTCTATCGGAAAACCGTAAGTATCGTAAAGCCTGAACGCGGCCTTTCCGCTTACGGTGTCGCCTACGAGATAGTGGCAAAGCTTTTCAAATTCCCTGATACCGTTAGCCAGCGTTTTCTCAAACCGCTCCTGCTCCCTGTCGAGCTCTTCGGCTATGCGCTGCGCTCCGGCGCGCAGCTCGGGATAAGCGTCGGCGTATTCTTCGACGACAACCTCGGCAACAGCAGACAGCGGCGCGGTCATTCCCAGCTGTTTCGCGTATCTTATGGCGCGGCGTATCAGTCTGCGCAGTATATATCCCTGATCCACGTTTGACGGCGCTATGCCCTTTTCGTCTCCTATCATGAAGGTCGAAGTGCGCACATGGTCGGCTATGATGCGTATAGCTCTGGTCGTCTGCTCGTCGGAGCCGTACTTCACTCCGGCCAGCTCTTCGATCCGCTTTATAATGGGGGCGAAAACGTCCGTCTCGTACACCGTCTTTTTGCCCTGAAGTATCGCGAGAGTGCGCTCGAGTCCCATGCCGGTATCGACATTTTTCTGTCTGAGCGGCTCGAACCGGCCGTCGGCCGTTTTATTGTACTGCATGAAAACATCGTTCCAGATCTCCAGATATTTTCCGCAGCCGCACGCCGGCGAGCAGTCGGCGGAGCACGCCGGCTTGCCGGTATCTATAAACATTTCGGTATCAGGTCCGCAAGGTCCGGTTATGCCGGCAGGTCCCCACCAGTTGTTCTCCTTGGGCAGATAAAAGATTCTGTCTTTGGGCAGGCCGCAGCTCTCCCACAGCGCAGCGGACTGTTCGTCGCGCGGACAGTCGGCGTCTCCGGCAAATACCGAAACCGACAGCGAGTCGGGATTTATACCGAGATATTTCTCGTCGGTAAGAAACTCCCAGCTCCAGCGTATCATGTCCTCTTTGAAATAATCGCCCAGACTCCAATTGCCCAGCATTTCAAAGAACGTGCAGTGCGATTCGTCGCCCACCTCATCGATATCGCCTGTTCTGACGCACTTCTGCACGTCGCAAAGACGAACTCCCGCCGGATGCTTTTCGCCGAGCAGATACGGAACGAGCGGATGCATACCGGCCGTCGTGAAAAGCACCGTGGGGTCGTTTTCGGGGATAAGCGAGGCGGACGGTATCACCGCATGGCCGCGCTCGGAGAAAAATTCGGTCCACATACGTCTCAATTCTTTTGCAGTTACGTTTTTCATATGGTTTCACCTGTTATAATAGTGTAAATATCTTCTGCGCTATGCGCTATGAACGTCGCGCCGTGCGCTTTAAGCTCTTCGGCGCCGCCGTAGCCGAACGCCGCGCCTATACTGTCCACTCCGGCTGCGCGCGCGCCGTCTATGTCGTACATACGGTCGC
The DNA here is from genome assembly GCA_949294845.1 of uncultured Bacillota bacterium. Taxonomy (GTDB): domain Bacteria; phylum Bacillota; class Clostridia; order Christensenellales; family Pumilibacteraceae; genus HGM11386. Next base: position 22,603 of record CASFJH010000015.1, read on the forward strand.
CGATCATCACCGGTCTGCTCCCCGTGACCGCGGCGGCTATCAGCTCGCGCTTATCTGAGGATTTGCGCGCGAAATCGGGTGCGGAAACCTTCTCGAACACGCCGTCGAGGCCTTTGTAGGCCAGCACTTTCGTCAGTACCTCTATCGGTTTGCTCGAAGCGACCGACAGTCTCACGCCGGCGGCGGCGAGGCGGTCAAGAAGCTCGGGAATACCCGGGTAAAAATCGACGTTTTTAAACTCGCCGCCCGCATATTTTTCGCGGTAGACCTCGACTGCGCGGTCGATCTGTTCCTCGGTCCAGTCGGTGTATCTGCCGAAGCTGTCGTGAAGCGACGGGCCGAGAAAGGTCCGCAGCGTCGCCTCGTCGGGAACGGGAGTGTTCATGTACGCGTATGCGTGTTTTACGCACGCGATAACGCCGGGATACGAGTCGAAAAGCGTGCCGTCCACGTCGAAAACGGCGTTGTCGTATCTATTTTTTCGCATTGAAGGTATCCTTAAGCCCTACGGTCTCGTTGAAAACTCCGGCATGGCGGCAGTCCTCGGTAAAATACCCCTGCCGCATGAACTGGAACACCTTGCCGCCGCGCACCGCCGGCTCGGCAAACGCATTATAGACGGTTTTCGACGACGGATTGAGCCGCTCGGAAAAATCGGTTTTCCCGTCGGCCGGCAGCAGCAGGTAGTCGTATCTCACCGCCGTCACGGCCGCGCAGTCGTCGGCGTTTACCCAATGTATGACGCCCTTGGCTTTTACCGGCGAATCTCCGCCCGACATGGTTCCTTCGACTATCTCGGCATACACGCGCCCGACGGAGCCGTCCGCGGCGACGTCGCAGCCGACGTAGCGCACTATATATCCGCCTTTGAGCCTGACTGCGCCGTCCGGCTTGAGTCTGTAGTATTTGGGCGGAGGATCGAGCGAAAAGTCGCTGCGCTCGATATACATCCGCTTGCCCATGGCGTATGTGCGCACGCCCGCTTCGGGGCGCTGGGGGTGATTGTCGAGAGTAACCTCTTCGCTCCAGCCGTCGGGACGGTTGGTTATGACCAGCTCGAGCGGCTCGAGCACCGCCATTATGCGCGGAGCGGTCTCGTTAAGCTCGTCGCGCATACAGCTTTCCAGCTGACCCGTTTCCACCTCGCTGTTCGCCTTCGCCACCCCTATGCGGTCGCAGAACTCGCGTATCGCCGACGGAGTGTATCCGCGCCGCCTGAATCCGGCAAGCGTAGGCATACGCGGATCGTCCCAGCCGTCCACCACGCCCTCGTCAACCAGCTTTTTAAGGTAGCGTTTGGACATTATCGTGCGCGCTATGTTAAGGCGCGCGAACTCGTACTGATGCGGCTTGCGCCCCGTCCAGCAGTTATCCAGCACCCAGTCGTAAAGCGGTCTGTGATCTTCGAATTCGAGCGTGCAAACCGAATGAGTCACTCCCTCTACGGCGTCCTCTATCGGATGCGCAAAATCGTACATGGGATACACGCACCACTTGTCGCCCTGTCGGTGATGCGTCGCGTGCACCACGCGGTAGATGATGGGATCGCGCATATTTATATTCGGGCTTGCCATATCGATCTTGGCGCGCAGAACGAGCTCGCCGTCGCCCACGCGGCCGGCGCGCATATCCTCAAACAGTCTGAGACTCTCTTCGATCGGACGGTTGCGGTGCGCGCTCTCCTGTCCCGGCTCGGTAAGAGTGCCGCGCCGTTCCTTCATTTCCTCGGGCGAGATGTCGTCGACATACGCTTTTCCGGCGCGTATCAGTTTTACGGCGCAGTCGTACATGACGGCGAAATAATCGCTCGCGTAGTAAACATCGCCTTCCCACCCCAGCCATTTAACGTCGTCGATTATCGAATTGACGAACTCCTCATCCTCTTTAACGGGGTTGGTGTCGTCAAAACGGAGATTGCACTTGCCGCCGTATTTTTTCGCCAGTCCGGTGTTGAGGCATATGGCTTTGGCGTGCCCTATGTGAAGATAGCCGTTAGGCTCGGGCGGAAAACGCGTCACTATTTCGTCAACCGTTCCGTCGGCCAGATCCTTTTCAATAATTTCTTCTATAAAATTTGCCATGATTACTCCAATACGATTTTTCAGAACAGTCCGCGTATCACTCCGTCGGGAGAAATGCTCATTTTCTCGGCGTTGGGTACTGCCGGCAGACCGGGCATGAGCATTATGTCGCCGGCAAGCGCCACGGTAAAGCGCGCTCCGGCACGGTACACAACGTCTCTGACTGTCAAGGTAAATCCTTGCGGTCTGCCCAGCAGCGCGGCATTGTCCGAAAGCGAATACTGCGTTTTCGCTATGCATACCGGCTGACCTGCAGCAGCGGTGCCGTCAAGCGCCGCCAGCGATTTTACCGCTGCCGGCATGAATTTAACGTCGGCAGCGCCGTAAATTTTCTTTGCGACGGCTCGTATCTTATCGGCTACCGACATATCGAGCGGATAAGCGAACTTCAGCTTTTTGTCCGAACGGTCGGCAACGTCGGCGACTTTGCGCGCCAGCGCCTCCGCTCCTGCGCCGCCGTTTGCGAAACATTCGGTAACCACCGCGCACACGCCCAGCTTTTCAGCCGCTTCCTCAACCGCGGCGATTTCCGCTTCGGTATCCGTGTAAAAACGGTTGATCGCCACCACGCAGTCCAGCCCGAATACGTTCTTGATATTCTCGATGTGCTTGATAAGGTTGGGCAGCCCTTTCCCGACCGCCTCGACGTTCTCCTCGCCGAGGCGCTCTTTGGGTATACCGCCGCCGTTCTTGAGCGCGCGCACGGTAGCGACTATGACCACCGCCGACGGATTGAAGCCTGCCGCGCGGCATTTGATGTCAAGAAACTTTTCGGCTCCGAGATCGGCGCCGAATCCGGCTTCCGTCACAACGTAGTCGCCGTAGGACAGCGCCGTCTCGGTTGCGACGACGGAATTGCACCCGTGCGCGATATTGGCGAACGGACCGCCGTGCACAAACGCCGGCGTGTGCTCGAGCGTCTGCACCAGATTGGGCTTTACCGCGTCCTTCAGCAGTATCGCCATAGCCTCCTCGGCCTTGAGATCCCTCGCGGTAACGGGTGCGCCGTCGCCCGAAAATCCGATTATTATATCGCCCAGACGCGTCTTAAGATCGTGCGCGTCGCTCGCCAGACACAGCGCAGCCATAACCTCGCTCGCGGCGGTTATGTCGAACGAATCCTCACGCACGCAGTTCCAGTTAAGTCCCACCACGACGTTGCGCAGCGCGCGGTCGTTGCAGTCGAGGCAGCGGTGCCACGTTATCTTCTTAATGTTAAGCTTGTTGCCGAAATAGATATGATTGTCGATCATCGCCGACAAAAGATTGTTGGCCGCCGTTATGGCGTGGAGATCGCCCGTAAAATGCAGGTTGATATCGTCCATGGGCGCTATCTGCGCGTACCCTCCGCCGGCAGCGCCGCCTTTTACCCCGAACACCGGTCCGAGCGACGGCTCGCGCAGAGCCAACACGGTATTTTTGCCTATGCGGTTCATGCCGTCCGCCAGTCCTATGCTGACGGTCGTCTTGCCCTCGCCTGCCGCGGTCGGATTTATCGCCGTGACGAGTATCAGCTTGCCGCGCCGCTTTTTTTGCGGGCTGACTTTGGCTTTATATCTGCCGTAAGGCTCGAAATCGGTTATCCCCAGTCTGCGCGCTATCTCGCTTACAGGCTGCAATGTCACGCTCTCGGCTATTTCGATGTCGCTTTTCATCAGTTACCTCCGCATTCGCTCGGAAATTTTATCTCGGCGGGACGGGCCGCCATGCGGTCGCCATCCCGTACAAAACCGTATTTTTCAAGCCGCCCGTCACACGGCGCCGTAACCCTCAGCCCGAACGCCGCGGCCGCGTTTACCGACGAGGCGAGCACGAAATTCTCGTATGCCGTCGCACTGACCGTCATGAAAACGTCCGTTCCCTCCAGCGTAAGCCGACATTCTCCTATCGTATTTCCGCCGTCTGAAGCAACGTAGGTTATCGTTCCGCCGTCGGCGGATTGTTTAATAAATTCCAGCATCCTCTCTCCAAATGTCACACAAAGATCTGCGTCTTAATTCCAATCGCACAAAAATCCGCGTCTTACGCCCGACGTCACGCGTCCGTCTCCGGCCGGCCGTACAATACAGCAAACCGCATACCCTTTTCGCTGAAATACAGCCCCAGCGCCATAAACAGCACGCATACCGCCGAAAAAGTAACGAATACAGCGTACACGGACGCTTTGTAAAGCTGCAGGCAGTCGAGCAATCCGCACACGAAGAAAGCCGTTCCGGCCGCGCCGCAGGTGAGTATTCCCGTCATGCATTTATGGGTGCCTCTGGACGCGCCGGTAAGCGACAGCGCTCCGGCCATATAGCCGTTCTGCGCGACGGAAACCAGTCCGTAAGCGCAGCCGGCGGCAACGGCGCACGCGATTACGGTATATACGTCCGAAACCGCGCCGATTTTAAAATACGGCAGCACCCAGACCGCGCACACGGCGCAACCCAGCAGCACAAACGCCGCAACGGCAGACGTTCTCAAGCCGGCGGGCGATTGGGCGCGGACAAGCACTCTTACCGCCACGCCGCAGACGGCGGCGGCGGCTATCGCCGATTTGAACAGAAACGAATCGCAGCCCAGCACTCCGCACAAAAGCACCGCCGCGTACATCGCAACGGTAAGAAGTGCCGCGGTGAAAAAGTATCTGCCGAGATACAGCGCCGCAACGGGAAACGGCCTTACGAAGAAGCGCCTGTAATCTTCGCGCAGGCCGAACAGCGCCGGTTCGGTATGGATAAACTTGGGTATGAGCGAAAAAGTGGAGAAATATACCGCCAGTCCCGAAAGCGCCGTCAGTCCGCCTATAAGATACGCCATGCGCCCCAACCCGTCCTCTTCGCCGTAATAAAAGTAAAAAAAGCCGAGAACCACGACTATGGCGACGCCCAGACCGTTCATGACGTAGCCGAGCGCCGGCTGTATTCTGCCGTCGGTGGCGCCCGTACCTATCGAGTACGCCGCATAGGAAAACGTCTGCACCGACAGAAACAGCAAAAACAGCGAAACGGCCGCGGCAAGCGCGCGGTACACCGCGCTCCCTCCGAAATCTATGTTAAATAAAAACGAACAGGCGACCGGCGCCAGCACCGACGCCAGCACCAACATTCCGTGATAACGTCCGAGAGTGAGCGAACGGACGCGGTTTACGGTAGCGTGCATAGCCGGCACGAGGGCTATTGCGGCGGCCGCCGCGATAACGGCGATGAGCGCCGCCAGATAAGGCGGAAGAGCGGTGCGCAGATAGGCGTATCCGAACAGCACAAAAAGACTCTCGACGGCCGATGAAAGACCGCCGAGCGACAGCAGAAAGCGTTTGTACGGTCTGAAGCCTGATTTTTTCGCGTCGTTGCCGCCCATGGACCCGCAAAATCTCCTCCGTAATATTCTAGCGCAAACTTAATACAATGTCAACTCTCGCAGCGTGTCAATATCCAAAATGCAATGCAGGCTCTTTACAGTGTGTCAATATCCAGAACCTTGACTCCGGCGCCGAAGTCGGGAACGGCCGCAGACGACGACACCACTATCTTGAGCCGCTTCAGTCTCGCAAGGCGCGCCACCTCCTCAGCCTCTGTCAGGCGATTGCCGGCGTCCGAGCGGCGCACGCTATCATTGCCTTCCAGCTTGCGGTAACGTATGAGCGGCTCGCTGTCCGTTTCGACCGCCGCTATAAGCACGCCGACGGTCTTTGCGGTCACATAAACCGGACCGTTAAACCATTCCTCAGCCAGCTGCGTCAGTTTGGGCGAGAGAAACGCCGACGAGTAGAGTATATAGCCGACGGGATGAACGGCCTCCTCGGTTCTCTCGGGCGGAGAGAGCAACATTCTGGCGAAAGCCACGCTCGCGGTAAATACGGCGATTAATCCTATCACTACCGTCACCACTATTCTGACCGCCTTGACGGGAATGAACAGCCGCATTATGGCGTCGGAAAAGAACGCTATCATCA
>CASFJH010000016.1 GCA_949294845.1 uncultured Bacillota bacterium
TCCGGCCAGAACGTGCTTGTTCTCCAGGTCGGTCCATTCAAAGTCGGGTTCGTCCGTCTTGGATACGAGAAAAGAGCCGTCGCGCTTGGTAAGCTGCCCGAAGATGACGGGATAGTCGCGTTTCCCTTCGATGTGGCAATATATCGTGGCCTCCGGACCCATCAGCCCTATATCCGCGGAGTCGGACGCCAGGGCGGTCATGACTTTGTCCGCTCCTCCGCCGTTACTCAGCTCGATTTTAATGCCGGCTTCGGTCATGTATCCGTTGTTGATCGCAATGTACAGCGGCGCATAGAATATGCTGTGCGTGACTTCGGAAAGTCTTATTTTCGTCAGGCCGTCTTTTTCGCCGCAGGCGGCGAGCGGAACGAGCATGACGAGACTCAGTAAAAATGTAACGATGCGTTTTTTCATGGTTTCTCCTTGCAAAAAATTTATTATACCCCATACTATGCCGCCGCAAGCCCGGGCGTTACGCTCCGGGCGCATTAAAAGCAAAGATGCGGCGCCGGCCGACGGCTTATGCTGATCCGCGCGGCCGACGGCTTACGCTGATCAGAACGGAGTGAAAAGCTACACGCAGCCGACGGCTTACGCTGATCCGGAAACGACCTAAAAGTCCGGAGCCGGCGCGTATCGGCGGAGAGCGGCGGCCGTCGGCAAACGGCGGCGCGGCGCGACTTTTGAGGCTTGCCCGAGTTCAAAACGGTTGTCAAAACATAAAGAATATGCTATAATCGTGACAAACAAATTACGGAGCGATAAAATGAACAAGAGCTATGACCCGAAAACTTTCGAAGAGGCGATTTATAAAAGGGACGAGGCGGCAGGATATTTCAAAGCCGACGCCGGCAGTTCCAAAGAGCCTTTCACCATAGTTTTGCCGCCGCCCAATATTACGGGGCAGCTGCATATGGGGCACGCGCTCGACCAGACCATACAGGACGCCATAATACGCTATAAGAGAATGAAGGGCTTCGAGACGCTGTGGCTGCCCGGAGTCGACCATGCGTCCATCGCCACCGAAGTTAAGATAGTCGAACAAATGCGCAAAGAGGGGCTCAGCAAGGCCGACGTGGACAGGGAAGGCTTTCTCAGGCGCGCTTACGACTGGAAGGATAAGTACGGCGGCCGTATAGTCGAGCAGATGAAAAAGCTGGGCGTTTCGTGCGACTGGTCGCGCGAAGCGTTTACCATGGACGAGCGGTGCTCGCGCGCGGTAAAGACGGTGTTCGTCAGGCTTTACGAGAAGGGGCTTATCTACCGCGGCAACCGCATTATCAACTGGTGTCCGTGCTGTAAGACGGCTATTTCCGACGCGGAAGTGGAATACGAAGAGGCCGACTCCTTCCTCTGGCACATAAAATACCCCACCGAGGACGGAAAATCCTTTATAGTAGTCGCGACTACGCGCCCCGAAACCATGCTGGGAGATACGGCGGTCGCCGTTCATCCCAAGGACAGACGGTATCTTAAGCTCGTCGGCAGGAACGTGGTGCTGCCGCTTACCGGGCGCAGTATTCCTATAGTCGCCGACGAATATGTGGACAAGGCGTTCGGAACGGGCGCGGTAAAGATTACGCCCGCTCACGATCCCAACGATTTCGAGGTGGGCTTGCGCCACGGACTGCCCGTCATACGCGTTATGGACGACGCCGGCGTGATGAACGAGGAGGCCGGAGAATACCGCGGTCTCGACCGGAACGAAGCGCGTAAGCGCATAGTCGCCGATCTCGAAGCGCTCGGACTGCTCGTCAAAATCGAGCCGCACGCGCATAACGTGGGGCATTGCTACCGTTGCCGGACGGTGATAGAGCCGATAGTTTCCAAGCAGTGGTTCGTGCGCATGAAGCCGCTCGCCGCGCCCGCAGTTGAGGCGGTGAAGAACAAGTCGGTCGAGTTCATGCCCAAACGGTTTGAAAAGACGTACCTGCACTGGATGGAGAATATACGCGACTGGTGCATATCGCGCCAGCTGTGGTGGGGACACCGCATACCGGTGTGGTACTGCGACGAGTGCGGACGGGAGACCGCGTCCGTGGATGAGGTTAAGGTTTGTCCGCACTGCGGCGGCAGCGTGCGTCAGGACGAGGACGTGCTCGATACATGGTTTTCCAGCGCGCTGTGGCCGTTCTCCACGCTCGGCTGGCCGGAAAAGACGGCGGATCTGGAAAAATTCTATCCCACCGACGTGCTTGTCACCGCTTACGACATAATCACGTTCTGGGTGTCGCGCATGATATTCTCGGGCATAGAGAACATGGGCGAGCCGCCCTTTAAACAGGTGCTTATACACGGCATAGTACGCGACGAGCTGGGACGCAAGATGAGCAAATCGCTCGGCAACGGCGTCGATCCGCTCGAAATAATCGACAAATACAGCGCCGACACGCTGAGATTTTCGCTTGTACACGGCATTACGGCGGGCGGCGCCATAAAATATTCGACAGCTAAGCTGGACGGCTACAGCGCCTTTATGAACAAGGTGTGGAACGCCGCGCGTTTCGTGCTTATGAACAGCGAGGGGACTCCGGTCAAGGACATAGACGACGTAAAGCTTACTCTTTCGGACAAATGGATACTGTTCTCTTTAAATAACGCCGTAACGGACGTTACCAAGTACATGGACAGATACGAAGTCGGATTGGCGGCGGCGCGTATGTACGATTTTACATGGAACGAGTTCTGCGACTGGTATATAGAGCTGAGCAAGACGTCTCTTGCCGGCGCTGACGAGCAGACGCGTTCGGACAGGATAAGCGTGCTGGTCTATGTGCTCAGATCGATACTCAAGCTGCTCCATCCGATAATACCTTTCGTGACTTCGGCGATATACGACGAGCTGCCCAACAAGGACGCGGAAAACATTATGATTTCGCCGTTCCCCGAACCTGCCCACAGGTCGCTTAAAAAGGCGGCTGACGACATGAAAGAGGTCATGAACGTCGTGCGTTCGGTGCGCGCGCTGCGTAAGGATATGAACGTTCCGCAGAATAAGCGCACGGCGCTTTACGTCAAGCCGGCGCCCGGGCGCGACAGGCTGATAGCCAATTCGGCAAAATATATAGAAAAGCTTTCCTGCGGCAGCAGCCTTACTGTGGTGAGCGAAAAGCCCGCCGACAAATGCGCGTCGCTTATTACGCCGATAGCCGAGGTGTTCATTCCCATGGGCGAGCTGGTTGACGCCGAAGCCGAAATAAAGCGGCTCGAAAAGGAACTGGAGAACGTGGAAAGCGAGATTTTGCGCGCCGAGGGCAAGCTCAATAACCGCGGCTTTGTGGAAAAAGCGCCCGCCAAGCTCATCGAGGCCGAAAAGGAAAAGCTGGAAAAGTACGTCGCGCTCAAAAAGAAGCTGACCGAAACTATAGAAACGTATAAGTAATACGGTAGAAACCGGCAGAGCAATCTGAGATAAATCCGGTAAATAACAAACAAGCCTGACGCTGACGCGCAGGCTTGTTTTCCGTTAAAAAGCCGATATTAAAATAAATTTTAACGCGGGCGGAAAAGTGCCGCCGCAATATACAAACGTAAGCAACGGCGTTTTTCGCGAGAGGGCTCTGCACCGGTGTGAATAGCGGCGAGGCAAGACGGCAGCAAAAAACGGAAGGGTATTGACAATCGCAATCCGAAGTGATATACTTACGGCATGGCGCAGGTTAAGTTTATAATTTTACGCAGGCGGCCCAGCGGCTGCCGGATAGGCAAACACAAACACGGCTGTTATGAGCTGGTGTACTATTTCGGCGGCAGGGGAAGAATGACCTACGAACAGCACGGAGAAAAGAGTTTTTCTATTGAGGATCATAAGTATATATTAATAGAGCCGGACGTCATTCATGCCGAGCAGTATAAGAACTATGAGGACGAAAGCGGTAAAGGCGCTCTTATAATGGCCATTGGATTTACTCTTGATAAAGGAGAACCGCCGCTTGCGACATGTGAGATCATGGACGCGGGCAAAGAAATGCAGGGCGTAGTAAACGCCATACAGAAAGAGTTTACGGAAAAGAAGCCGTTTTACGAGCAGATGATTGACAATCTGTTCGGTCAGCTTTATGTCTCTCTGCTGCGCATATCGGGCAGACAGGGCGATACGGGCAGCATAGGGTATGCCAAAGCGTATATAGACGAGTATTACACGCAGGAGATCGATCTTGCCGAACTGGCGCGCACGGTAAACTACAGCGTTGACCACTTCAGATGCAAATTCAAGTCCGAGACTGGGCTGACGCCTAAATCGTACATACTGAAAAAACGCATAGAATATGCCAAGGCGAGCATAGCCAGGACTTCGCTTCCCATAACTCAGATAGCGGAGAGCAGCGGGTTCGGGGACTATGTGTTTTTTTCGCGCGTATTCAAGCGTGAGACGGGTGTTTCACCCAGTATTTACAGGGAAAATACGCTTTCTATCAATTCCGAACAGTTTACGGGGCCTTACGTCCAATACGAAAACAAATAGAAAATATGCGCATAAAGCCGGTGAAAAACTTTTTTGGCCGGCATTTTTTATCTCGGTTTTGACATAGTGCAATCCCGTTTTTTTCTCTTTGATAAGAACGGGATGTATGCTATACTTTAATCAAGAGGAGAGAAGATATGAGAAAAATTGTCGCCTTGATCATCGCTCTTTTAGCGGCGTTGTGCTTTGCGTGTTCGGACGTAACGTCCGACGGCGAAACTCCGGTTATCGAGAGAGTCGTTATGTTCGCCGTGGACGGAGCGGGGGATTACTGGAAGGATGCGTCCACTCCGCGTATCGATTCGATCTTTGCCGAAAGCGCGTCGACACACACCATGCAGGCGATGCTTCCGACCGTAACGGCGCAGAACTTCGGCTCGATGCTGCTGGGCGTCAGTCCTCAGGTTCACGGCTTCGACAACGATATAGCGAACGCCTATCTTAACAATCCCGACCGTCAATCGCCGGGGTATCCCGCTACCGCTACCGGCGCTGATCCCGAAGTGACAGCAAAGATACCGTCGGTATTCAAAGCGGTGCGCGACGCATACCCCGACGCGGGTATAGGCTGTTTCAGCCAATGGGCGGGCATACATAAAGCGTATATAGAGGCGGACATAAACGTGGACGCATGGTCGTCTTACGACGAGCAGGTGACCGCGCATACTGTCGAGTATTTCCGTTCGGCCGAAACGCTGCCCGTATTTACGTTTATACAGTTTGCGCAGACCGACGCCGTGGGGCATACTGACGGATGGGGCAGCCCCGGATTTCTAGAAGAGCTGAGATTAAAGGACAGCTATATAGGGGTGATATACGACGTGCTCGACGAGTTGGGCGCGCTTGATACCACTCTGATAATTCTGACGGCAGACCACGGCGGCCACGCATACACTCACGGCGACGACGTGGCGTCCGACCGCAACGTTTACACAGCGGTTACCGGCCCGGGAGTAAAAAAGGGCGAAATAGGGGATATGCGCACCGTCGATCTTCCTGTCGTCGTGCTTAAGGCGCTCGGAATAGATAAGCCGCAGACATGGGAAGGCAAAGTGCCGCAAGGCATTTTCGGCTGACGGTGAAAAACGATGATCAGAGCAATGCGCGTCGGCCGTAAAAAATTCAATAAAACGCTTTTCTGTTTAGCTTGTCTGGGGGCGCTGTTTCTTGCCGTGTTTGCATACGGTCCGATGTTCGGGCTGCTGCTGGCGTTCAAGGACGGAGACTTTAAGATAAGTCTCAGCGACGCTATACTGAGAACGGACTGGGTGGGATTGCGCAATTTTTCCAACTTTCTCAAAGACCGTAATTTCTGGGACGTGATGATAAACACGCTGGTGCTGAACGTGCTCATGCTGTTTATCAATTTCCCCGCCCCGATAATATTCGCGCTTCTTCTTAACGAAGTGCTTTCCTCAAAGCTGAAGCGCACGGTGCAGACGGTATGCATATTCCCGCATTTTATTTCATGGATAATTTTCGGCGGTATAATTATTGCGATGACGGACATGACGACGGGAATCTGCAATCCGGTGCTTTACGCTCTGGGACTGAGTTCGCCCGAAGATCCGGTAAACCTTCAGACGGCCGAATTTTTCTGGGCGGAGATGATTATCGCGTCGCTGATAAAAGGCGTCGGCTGGGGTTCTATAGTTTATCTCGCGGCGATAGCCGGCATTGACAGAGAAATTTACGAGGCGGCAACGCTGGACGGCGCCAACAGGTTCCGGAAAGCGGTGCATATGACGTTGCCGTCGATAGCGCCTACCATTACGGTGTTTTTCCTGCTTAAAGTGTCCAACCTTCTGGATAACTCTTTCGAGCAGTTTTATTCGTTGCAGAACGCCGTAAACCTCGAAAAGAGCGAGGTGCTGTCCACATATCTTTACAAAACAGGTCTGCAGGAGAGACGTTATTCATACTCGACGGCAATGTCGCTGTTCAACGCTCTGATAGCGGTGTTTCTGCTGGTAAGCGGCAACTTTATCAGCAAAAAGCTGACCGACAGGGGGTTGTTCTGATATGCGCAGACAGGTATCGGGACGGGTAACCCGCGTTCACGTCTTCGACGTGGTCAACGCCGCGGTTCTTATTGTCTTTGCCGTTATCACGCTGTATCCGTTCATTTACGTTCTGGCAGGCTCTTTTAACGACGGGCAGGATTACGGCGCCGGAGGCGTATGGCTTTATCCGCGCGAATGGACGGCAGCCAATTACCGCGTTATTATAGCGGACGGCCGTTTCTGGAATTCGCTCAAAATAACAGTGCTTTCCACGGTCATCGGAACAGTGCTGTCGCTGTTGTTCACTTCGGCTGTGGCATACGCCATGTCGCGCAAGGAGCTGCCTTTCAGAAATTTCTTTCAGTGGTTTAATCTTATTACGATGTTTTTCGGCGGCGGCGTGATAGCGTACTTTATGATAATCGTTTTAATCGGGCTGTACGACACTTTTCTCGTATACATAATTCCGGGGCTGTATTCGGTTTACAATATGATCGTTATATCCAACTTTTTCCAGTCGGTGCCGAACGATCTGCACGAAGTGGCGGTAATAGACGGCGCGGGAGAGCTGCGCATCTGGTGGAGGATTTATATGCCGGTATCGGCGCCGGTTCTTGCTACGGTAGGATTATGGATAGCGACCGCGCGATGGAACAATTATTTTTCGTCCATGGCGTACACGCGATCGTCCGATCTCATGACGTTGCAGTATTATCTCGTGCAGCTCATTAAGGAAGCGCAGATGTCGACCGGCGGACTGGACTCGGCCATCACTGACAGAATCTCGTCTAAAACGGTATCGTTTGCCGGCATAGTGGTGGCGGTCATACCCATTCTGTGCGTATATCCTTTTCTGCAGAAACATTTCGCCGGCGGAATAATGATGGGTTCGCTGAAAAACTGATAAATCCATAACGGAGGAAAATTATGAGAAAAACGGCAATTTGTCTTTTGTGGGCGCTTGCGATGATCTTCGTCTCGCCTGCGCTTGCCGGCTGTTCGGACGGCGCAGGGCTCAGATATCCCGATTATCCGCAGGCTTCGGCAGACTCCGACAGTTGGGAGCAGTGGAAGGATTACGACGACTCCGTAATAGAGATCGACTGGTTTGTTGACGACACGGTGTGGACGTTCACTATGGAAAGTCAGTCGCTTGTAGCCGACCGTATTCTTGAAAAAACCGGAGTCCGTATCAATTTTATACGGCAGAACAGTCAGGGCACGCAGTTGAATTCGCTTCTTTCGTCGGGCGAGCTGCCCGATATGGTAACGCTGGGCGTGTCCGATCTGGTGACCCGTGTAGAACTGGAACGCAGCGAAAGAGCGTATCCGCTCGACGAGCTGATAAGGAGATGGGCGCCGTCGCTTGAGTCGCGCATAGACGAGCAGATACGCAGCTATTATGCCGGCTACGACGGGCAACTGTATGGTGTTCCCAGTTACTGCTATACGGACAATCTGCTCGAAGAAATGGAAAATCAGGGCATCAATCTTAATGCCAACGGGGCCGTAGTGGCCCGCAAGGATTATCTGCAGACTTATTTCGCCGAAACGGGGCTCGATCCCGACCGCGCCTACACTGCGTCCGACGTACTGGAAATGTGCCGTTGGGTAAAAAACCGGTTCGGTCTGGCCAACGATAACCCGACGTTCTGCCTGTCGGCGTTCGACAACGAAACCGATTACGGCAGCCGCGGCATACGCTGGCTGATGGAATATTTCAACGTAGAGCCCGAGGACTCCGAAGGCAATCTGGTTTTCCGGCAGACTACCGAAAACGCGCAGGAGCTGTATAAATGGCTCAATACGCTTTATCGCGAGCATATAATCACCAGCGGCAATCTGTCCGCGGACGCGTCGAGCATAGGCGGTTATCTGCAGCAGGGACTGCCGTTCATTTTTGCAGGTTCTCCGCAGGATTACGCGCAGTATCTCAAGCAGTGGGCGCTGGCTCGTCCCGATGCGGAGTACGTTCCCATAATTTTCACCAACGACAAGGGAGAAGTGCCTCAGCTGTCCGATCTTTCCGGCATGGGACTGAACTTTACCATGATAACGTCGGGGTGCGAACGTCCCGACAGGGTGATAAAGCTGCTTGATTTCCTGTATTCCGAGGAGGGCCAGCATCTGGTATACTACGGAGTGGAAGGAGAAAGCTGGAACTATACCGTCAATCCCGGCGAGACCAGGCTTACCGAGGTAAACGAGATACGCGCCGACGGCTCTGTGGTCAGGACGGAGAAAGAGGTCACTTTCAATCACGGACTGATAAGCTTTACCGATAAATACTGGGACGATATTCAGAGCGGTAATTCGGCGCAGTACCGTATGCTTTCCAATATGTCGCTTGTGTACAATCCGGTGTATACCCGTCTTACTCAGGAGGACAATAACGGAGATCTGCTGTCGAGATATATCGAGTATATAAGCCATAACTGCAAGTCGGCGCTTATCCCTTTCACATATCGGTCGACAGGTATGCTTTACCAGATGGATCCCACCGATCCCGATTATCTGACAATGGTTACGCGCAGTACAAACATCGTAAGGCTCTGGCAGAGAGCTTACGTCAATATGATTTCTTCGCCCAGCGCAGACGCGTGCATGGCTGAATTCAGACAGACGGTGCAGTATTCCGAAAGGAACAGTTACGAGGAGCTTCTGGCTTTCCAGAACGAGGCGTTTCTCAAAGCGAAAGAGAGCAGGGGCATAACGTTCGCGTATCCGCCCAACGATCCCGATTCCGATTACGGTTCGCTTTATGTAAACAGTATTTACGGCCGCGACGAATTGCGGTTGGAGATTCCCGATAAAATATCCAAAATCTAGTGAGGTTTTATGGAAGACATTTTGCTTGACACCGATATCGGCGACGATATCGACGACGCCTTCGCGCTTGCGCTGATAATGTCCAGTCCCGAACTCAATCTGCTCGGAGTTACCACCGTTTACCGTAATGCCGCCGAACGCCGCGATATAGTCAAATCCGTACTCGACGGCTACGGACGTCCGGATATTCCGGTTTATGCGGGCGAGGATGTTCCGCCCGCCGACGAAATGCGTTTTTTTAATTACGACGTTCTCGAAAGAGGCAAACCGTTGATCAGGCATTTTGTTACGGGAATGAAACGGTATCCGGCCGATAAGACGGACGCGGCGGAATTTATTGCCTCGCAGCTCAATTCCCGTCCCGGGGAGATCACCGTAATGGCCATAGGACCGCTTACCAATCTCGCGCGTGCCGAACGTCTTTACCCGGGGACGCTGAGCAACGCGAAAAAAATAGTGTTTATGGGCGGTCAGCTTGTCGGAGAATACCGCGAGTGGAACATAAAGTGCGACGTGGAGTCGGCGAGAGAAGTATTTGCGGGCGGCGCCCGAATCGTGATGGTTACGCGCGACGTCACCGTAAAATGCATATTGGGCGCGGGCGACGTCGAGCGCGTGCGCGAGAACTGTGGCGCGCATCCGTTTCTTTACGATATGCTCCGCGTGTGGTTCGCCGACAAGGACTATCGTTGCGCGCTCGCCATGCATGACGCGCTGGCCGTAAGTATGCTGCTCGGCGATTTCTGCAAAACGCAAAATGTTTCCGTGCGGATTCTTACAGACGGTAAAATGCGAGGCGTCACGCTGGCGTGCGAGGGCGGCACGGTTACGGCGACGGTAGACGTGGCTGCCGCGTCTTTTGTGGAATGGCTTTTGCGCCGTCTGGAAGGTTACGCAAAAGAATAAGAAATAAGGAGGTTGTGATGAAGAGAAGATTGTTGAGAGTCTTGTCTTTGGCCGTTACCGCGGCGCTGCTGCTGACAGTGGGAATAGGCGCGGTTTCGGCCGCAGACAGTCCGGCAGCCGGGGAGAGAACGGTCACTTTCGGCGCCGCTGTGAGACGGACTTACGACGGATTGGTGCTTAACGCCGTTCCGTCGGGCAATACGGTGCGTACCGGTACGGTATCGTTCGGACTGCCGCAGCCTGTGCCGGCCGGGGACTGCCTGGTACTGCGAGTGCGCAATCTTTCTGCCGGTCAGTCGGCTATGCCGTTCAAGCTGCAGCTTACCGCCGCCGGCGGAGCGACATGGAACGTCGACAACTGGAACGAACCTGAAGGCGACGGCTCTTACGACGAAAACGCGCTCCGGCTAGGCTGGTACTTTATGGCATACAGCGGAACAGAAGCCGAAAAGATACCGGTAAGGCATAAGAATATTTATCCTGCGGTGCAGTTTTCCGAAGGATACATTTTCGTCGACTATTCGCGTTACTGTGAGGCTGCCGGAGTGCCCGCGCCGTCGAATATCGAGGCTGTATCGTTCGCTTTCGACACGGGGACCAATCCTGCCGAAAAGATGGAACTGTACGGGATCTGGACGGCGGATACCGACGGTTTTATGTTTTCCGAAAACGGCATAGTCAAAGACGGCTCACAGTTGACGCCCGAAGCGTTTCTGGCCGAAAACGGAACGATACTGTATGATTTTACGCAGATAGAACACGAGGAGCTGCCCGAATTTCTCAGCGAGGCCGGCACGGACGAAAGCCTGTATTCAGGACGTATCGAGCTTTACAAAAAGGAATATAAAGATACTGTGTCGATAAGCGGCGGCGTGCAGGGACTGGGCATAGGTTTTCAATCGGGGGCAAAGTTCACTCAGCAGAGCGATCCCGACGGGGAAAGGTACAGCGCGGATCCGTTCGCTTACGTCCGTGTATACGAAAATTCCGAAGGTTTTACGCCGGGCACAGGTCTTGCGATTAAAATTGCAGGAGTAAAACCGAACAGCGCTTTCCGCATTATGCTGTATTGCGGCGATTACGCTTTCCGCGCCGGATTTGCAAGCAGTGCCGCGGCGGGCGACAGATACTTTACGCTGACGCACGACGGCGGAAGCGCCGCTTATGTGCAGAGCTATTACCGCTGCATCTGGATGACCAAAGACAGCGGAACTCTTTACATCCCTTACGACGAGTTCGTTCAGATCGTCAACGAAACAATCAACGGTACGGCTTACGGCGGCGCCTATTCCAAGCATATAACGCAGATAGACCGTATCGAGCTTTCCTTTGATACCGCTACGGCAAACTCGTTCAACCGCGGTTTAGCGCTGGGCGCGATAGCCGACGTAAACGTCGATACTGAGACGTATAACGTCCTTACCGATTTTCAGCGGCTGGACGCGACTGAGGACGCAACGGAGGCGGCCGACGTAAATTACGCCGACGTGCGGGCCGGACAGACCGTTTACGCGTGCTCATCCGACGCGTTCAAAGACGATGTGTTCAGATTTTACGCGCCCACATATGTGGAAGTGGCGGTGCGCGACGATTATGCCGACGCGTGGATAGGCGACGTCAAAGTGCTGGAAAATTTCGACCTGCCGTCGCAGGCGGCCGGCTTGAATCCGGCGGACAAGACGGCCGTGCTTAACGGCTTTGTGACCGCTGCCGGCAACGTATCGGCTTTGACTTACTCCGAGAAGGAAGGGTATGCCTACAAGGGAATGGGAGTGTGGCAGATAGGCGATTACGGGACGCAGTACGATCCGTCGCTCAACGCTTACTGTAATCTCACTTTCACGCCCAACGCCTTCGCGGACGGCTGGTCCGACTGGACAGGTGCGCGCGGACTGACGCTGTATGTGGAAAATCCCGATTCCTATCTGCGCGATTTCAATGTGGAATTCAATATGCAGCAGTCCGACGGCAAGCTTGAGAGGTGGAACATACAGACTCAGGGACAGCGCATATACGCTTACGACGTAAACACCGGCGAGGAATTTGCTTTCTACTCCTCTTCAACCATATATGTGCCTGCGCGGTTCAGCGGCTGGCTCCGTATCCCGTTCTCTTGCTTCGGTATCCCGTCGTGGAGCTATACGTCGCCCTCTTACGGACCTGACGGGGTAATGGATTTTTCCGATCCGGTTGTTTCCGTCATGATAACCTCGCTCATGTCGCGCAATACGGGGCGCACTCTCACTTTCGACAATCTGGGCGTTTATTATGCCGATTTCGGCGTGAATTCGCTGTTCGGGGGAAGCGGACAGAGCATTGCCGGCTGTCTCGCATCGGAGTATAACGGAGGTGCCTTATGAAAAGATTATGCATAGCGCTCTGTTGTATTTTCGCACTGAGTTTTGCCGGATGTGCGAAAAAGGAGAGTTACGAAGCTAAACCGCTGACCGGCATCGACGCCGTTTTTGACGAGAGCTTAGGCTATTACAACGAGAATCCTTCAGTTATCGAACTGGACGGAGTGCGGTACGTTTATTACACCCGCAACGCCGATAAATACGAGATATCCGACACCATAGCCGTTCGTAAAGGCGTTTTCAGCGACGGCAAGTGGACTTACGGCGAGCCGCGCACGCTCATTACGCCGTCCGAAGAAGGCTGGGACGACGCGCACGTTTACGCGCCGACCGTCATTAAAGGCAGATTCGGCTACGGCGGTAAGGAGTACGGCTATCTCATGGCGTATGCCGGCAACAGCGAACAGCAGCGCACCGACTTCAGTCAGATAGGACTGGCTGTTTCCGAACATCCCGACGGCGAATTCATAAAAGTAAACGGCCCGTTTATAACGTTTGACAAATACGATTACAGCATTTTCGGTACCGCCGTGGTCAAGGGAGCAAGTGAACCGAGCCTTGTCAATTTCGACTGCGAGGGCAAAGCGTATCTCTTTTATTCATGCCATACACCGAGCACGACTCCAAGCACGTCGCGCTGCGTGGAAGTCGATTTTTCGGATCTCGACGCTGTCGGACAGCGGCAGGCGGATCGCGGACTTCTCGTCAACACTTCGGGGATCAGCGATCAGGGCAGTGTATCGAGCCCTAAATCTGCCGACTGGGCATACGACGAGGAGACGGACGAATTTTACACCGTGCGCGACTATTATCCGGCGGCTGCCGTCGCGCCGACCGTGGCCGAAGGAGTGCAGATAATAAAAGCCGACAGGTTTTCGGCTTTATACCTGACCGACGAGAAGGGCCGCGGAGTTACCGTATGGCAGACGGTAAGGCATAAGATCGACATCGTTGACACGGCAGATTACGAATCGGGCGAAGAAGCGCGCATGAGCGGTTATGAGCGTATTTACTCCGCCTGTCTTGTGCGTAACGCTTACGGGCGCATACGCAAATCGGACGGAAAAATATCGGTAATATTTACTTCATCGGCCAGTATTCAGACAAGGCCGGACGATTATCTGTTTACACCGGCTCTGCATGAAATAACTGTGGACGCCTAAGGGGAGGAAGTATGAAAACAAAACGATTTCTGGCGGCGGCCGTTATGGCTCTCGCCATACTTGCGGCGGCTTTTGCTCCGCCTGCGGCAACGGCGGCGGATGCGCAGACCGGGAACGAGTACGAAGCGGCGTCGATTACCGACGCAAACAACGTTACTGGTCCGGCATACGCCGCAGGCGCCGGCGTAATATACAACGGCTGGGAGACGGCGGCAGTCGGCGTGGCGTGGATGAAAAAGTATACTTCGACGTCGGTGCAGCACGGAGTGAAGTTTTCTTTAAGCGCGCCGCTTGTTCTCGGGGATTACGCCGCATCGGGAGCTGTACGCTTCAGACTGAATTTCTACACGGAAAACAATACCGGCGGCGGCACCGGATTGGGCGACGTTATACTTCATGTATCGGAGGGCGGAGAGGAGACGCTGTACCGCACTTCGTCCACAGCCGACTTTTACCGCAAAGCCGACGCGCTGGACAAAACAAACGTTATTGACGCCGCCGTGCAGGGTACCAGTATTTTTACCGATGCCGACGGAAGCTGGATATACGCCAAGAAGCGCAACGGCCAGTTCTATTCTCACGCTTATTATAAGCAGGATTCAGGCGAAACAAACGACACCGTAAAAGGCGATCCTTGGCAGACCGACGTATACGACGGCGAGTATGTCATACCTCTGTCGGCGTTTACCGGACTATCGGCGGATCACAGGATAACCGCTGTATCGATAACCAACGTTTCCAACTATATGTACACTTTCAATTATAATATCGGCGAGATATCGATAGGCAAGCTGTCGCCCGAAGCCGGATCGTTCGGCTGGAGCGACGGACAGCTTCTGTTCGAGCC
Source organism: uncultured Bacillota bacterium (assembly GCA_949294845.1). Classification (GTDB taxonomy): domain Bacteria; phylum Bacillota; class Clostridia; order Christensenellales; family Pumilibacteraceae; genus HGM11386. The sequence continues at coordinate 14,571 of CASFJH010000016.1, forward strand.
GGGGATCGGAGCGTTTGAAAAGTTTACTACCGGCACGGCCGCTGCCGACGAAACAGCCCTTACATACTACCATGCCGAGCTTGTAAATGCCGGCAGCATACTTTTTGCGGACGAAGCTACGGGGTGGGATACTCTCGGCGTAAGGCTGCCCGAAGAGCTTACGGAAGGCGGAACGGCCGATCTTTCCGGAATAGCCGGTATCGTTTTCGATATCGCTTACGAGGGAACGTCCAGACCGTATTTTAACTGGCAGCTCTATAATTCCTCGGTGCCCGATCTCGTCAACAGCAATAATTATCGCTGGCAGTGGCTGGACGCCGCGGAATATTATTACAAAGCCGACGGCGACATAACAGTGTCTCACGGACGCAATCTGGAAAAAACTTCGTTTGACGGCCTGATCTATTACCCTTTTGACGCGGAAAATTTCGGTGACGCGGGTTCGTCTGCCGGTACCAATCCCTTTACTGCAGGAGAGACGGCCAAGCCGTTTATAACGCTCATATTCAACGGCGATACCAACGCCGGCCGTGAGTTCCGACTGCGCGGCATCAGGTTTATAACCGACGACGATCTTTTCTTCGATACCGCCGCGGTTACGGTTACCGGCGGCAGCGACTGGCACGGCAGAGCGAGCGTCTCCGTTGCCGGCAGCGAGGCGCAGCTTGAAGCCGGCGGCACGATTAACGGCAGCATGAGGTATTACGACAATATAACTGTGGATTATGAGGCGGACGAAGGCTATTTCGTAAGGATTAAGGCGAACGGCGCGGAAGTTGCGCTTGCCGACTCGCAGTCGGGTACGGCTATATTGAGCTACGATAATCCGGAGCTGCTGGATATGGAGCTTAACGTCGTCGTAAGCATAGAGTTCGTGGCTCTTTTGCGCATTGAGCACAGCGCAAACGGGCAGGGAGAAATCACGACGGACAAAAATTATTATTCGGTGGGCGACACGGCGCAGATTACGCTGACGCCGGCAACCGGATGGGAGACAGGACCGATAGAATGCAGCGCCGGGTATACTGTTAACGGAACGGTTATTTCTGTCGTAATGGAAGAGAACGTTTCCCTTACGGTAAACTTCAGCCCCGTAGAATATACGATAACCTATGAGCTTGACGGCGGAGTCAATTCCTCCGAAAATCCGACTTCTTATACGATTTTGGATGAAGTCACCTTCGCGGCGCCTGCAAAAGACGGCTGGGCATTCGCGTACTGGCTGGACGAAAGCGACGAGAGAACAGACGGCATCGAAAAGGGAAGCACCGGCGATATAACCGTGCGCGCGGTGTATACTCAACTGCCCGCGCCGACGCCTTCGGACGAAAATGAAGACGACGGAACCGCCGGGACGGCAGACGGCGGCGGATGCGCGGGCTTTGCCGGCGGCGGCGCGTCTGCGGCGGCAATACCTGCTCTTGCTGCGTTCGCATTGATCGGATTGCGCCGTAAACGCGGGCAATGAACGCGGGCATTATAAAAACGGTATAAAACAGTATGCGCCCCGAAAGCGTGAGGCTTTCGGGGCGCATATCCGTATTTTAAAAAACTGAAAATTTTAACGCAGGAGGAAGCTATTTATGCAGTCTGGCGTTTCCGCGGTAAATGAGGCCGAGAGTTCCCGGACCGGTGTGGGCGCCTATTACCGGACCTATCCAGTCGACGACCACTTTGCAGCCGAACTCTTCGATCAGCATTTCCTTAAGCTCCAGGGCGTAGCCGAGGCAGTCGGCGTGAGCGATATAGACGGTCTGACCGGACGGATCGACCGCATTTTTACGCATATGGTCGAGCATGAACCGGAGCGCTTTTTTACTGCCCATGACGCGGCCGGCGACTTCGAGCCGACCTTGATCGTCGAGAATAAGTATCGGTTTGACGTTGAGCGCCGAGCCGATAAGCGCCGCGGCGCCGGAGATGCGTCCTCCGCGTTTTAAATGGAACAGATCGTCGACGGCGATGTACACCTGCGTTTGCGAAACCGCGTTTTTCATTCCTTCGGCGATTTCCTCGCCCGACAGACCTGAGTCGCGCAGTTTAACGCCCTCGTCGAGAAAAATACGCTGAGCCTGAGTCGCGCCGAGCGAATCGACAAGGCGTATTTTTACGTCCGGAAATGTTTCGGAAACACTCTCGGCCGCAGCCGCCGCGTTGGCAAAGCTGCCGCTCAGACCGCTGGACAGCGAGAGGTGGATTATATCGGTCGCGCCGCCGGCTATCAGTCCGGTGAAATATTCGCGGTAAAGCGTTTCGTTTATAAGCGAAGTTGTGGGCATATTGCCGGCGCGGATCCCGTCGTAAAACGCGGTATACTCGTCTTCGGACGAAAAAACGCCGTTAAAAGTTTCTCCGTTTACGGTATATGTCAGCGGAATACAGCTGACGTTAAGCTCGTCCATACGCCCTTTGAGAAGATCGGACGAAGAGTCTGTGGATAAAACGATTTTTTCGGGCACTGAAGTTCTCCTTTTGATCGGTTATTACGCAGACAGTATATCATGTTATTTTATTAATATCAAATATACAAAAGCGCAAAAATATTTTTTAATCTGATTTTAATGTCAGCGCACACTGATTTTAATGTGAGTACCGTAAAATTGCTATATATAGTCAAAATACTGGCTATTTCGCCGTATATGTGTTATAATATGCACTATAATCCGGCTGGAGGGACTTAAATGACCGCATGGTGGAATTCTTTGAGCGTTTTGCAGCAGGTGCTGTTTGTTATCGCCTGCGCGACGACGCTTTTTATGATAGCGCAGATTGTCATGATGCTGCTGGGCGGCGATCACGACGCGGGCGGAGCAGACGCCGGCTTTGACGTCGACATCGACGGAACCGCCGGCGGGTTGAGCGACGGACACGGCATAGGCGACGCGCACGACATCGGCGACGGACACGACGTCGGCGACGGACACGGTATGCTCAACATTTTCGGTTTGCGCATACTTACGGTAAGGACGGTCATCGCGTTTTTTTCGATAGGAAGCTGGATCGCGTTCACCGTGGACTTCGTGCTGCCTACCTATGCCGCCATACTGATCGGACTTGCGGCAGGCATTGCAGCGGCTTTTTTCATGGCGTACATGATGAGCTCGCTCATGAAACTTCAGAACAGCGGAAACATCGATCCGGCAAACGCCGTAGGGCGCGTCGCCGAGGTGTATCTTACCGTACCGCCGGCGCGTACCGGAAAGGGCAAGCTTACGCTCGAGCTGCAGGAGCGCTTTGTCGAGATAGACGCCGTTACCTCCGGCGCGGAGGCTATTCCTACCGGCGCGGCGGTCAGGATAACGGGGCTTTACGACGAAGAGACGGTAGAGGTCGAGCCGGCCGGCGACGCCACCCGCATTGCCGGCAACAGATAATGCGCGCAACCGGATATTCCGAGCGCATAAGTCTTAATTCAGGCATAAAGAATATATTAAAACAAGGAGAATAAAAAATGTTGTTTTCTTCCAATGTAGCCATAGGAGTTACGGGCACCGTTATAGCGATAGTCGTGTTGCTGCTGCTTGTGCTCGTGATAATAGCCGCGCGCTATAAAAAATGTCCGTCGGACAAAGTAATGGTGATTTACGGCGCCGTGGGCAAGACCAAAGACGGGCTCAACCGTTCGAGCAAGTGCATACACGGCGGGGCGGCATTCGTCTGGCCTATAGTGCAGTCTTACGCCTATCTCGATCTGACGCCCATTTCCATCAACGTCGACCTCAAGAACGCGCTGTCCAGACAGAATATCCGTATAGACGTGCCTTCGCGGTTTACGGTCGGTATTTCCACCGAAGCCGGAGTCATGCAGAACGCCGCCGAGCGGCTTCTCGGACTCAAGCTGATAGACATACAGGATCTTGCAAAGGATATCATTCTCGGTCAGCTGCGTCTCGTAATAGCGCTTATGGACATAGAGGAGATAAACTCTGACAGGGACAAATTTCTCGAGGCGGTGTCGCGCAACGTCGAGGGCGAGCTGAAAAAGATAGGTCTGCGCCTTATTAACGTCAACGTAACCGACATAACCGACGAATCGGGCTATATCGAGGCTTTGGGTAAAGAAGCCGCGGCCAAAGCGATAAACGACGCCAAGCGTTCGGTTGCCGAAAAGAACCGCGACGGATCGATAGGCGAAGCCAACGCGCTCAAGGATCAGCGTATACAGGTAGCGGTTGCAGATTCAACCGCCGTCGAGGGCGAAAACGAGTCAAAGGGCAAGATAGCGCAAAGCAACGCGAAGAGAAGAGAGGTAGAAGCGGAAGCCGAAAAGCTAGCTTCGATAGCCGAGCGAATAGCCGCCGCCGACACCAAGCGCGAAGCGTACAAAGCAGAGGAGGAAGCCGAACAGGCGCGTGCCGAGCGCGAAAAAGCCACGCTCGAAGCGGATATTCTCACCAAAGCCGAGATAGAAAAGCGCCGTATGGAAACGGAAGCCGAGGCCGAAGCCGAGCAGGCGAGACGGCGTGCGCGCGGCGAAGCGGACGCTCTGCTTGCGATGAAAAAGGCGGAGGCTCAGGGTATACTCGAAGTGCTGTCCAAACAGGCCGAAGGCTTTGCGCAGATAGTCAAATCGGCGGGCGGGGCGGACGACGCCGTAAAGATGCTGCTTGCCGATAAGATAGACGAACTGGTAAAAACGCAGGTCGAGGCTGTCGGGAAGATCAAGATCGACAAGGTTACCGTGTGGGACTCGATGGGCAAGGACGGTCCGACTACCGCAAACTTCATTTCGGGGCTTTACAAATCGGTGCCGCCGCTCAACGATCTGCTGGGCATGAGCGGCATGAAGCTGCCCGATTATCTGGGTAAGGTGTCCGAATCTTCCTCCGACAAACCTGCCGATGGCGCGGCTAAAAAATAATACCGAGGGGCAAAATAACATTATGTTCGATAAAGCAGAATGGATATGGGCAGAAGAAAACGACTGTAATTCGGGCGACTGTATTTTCCGCTATTCGTTCGAGCTGGAAAGCAGACCGCGCGCGGCCGAACTGACGGTTGCCGCGACGGGCGCGTGTTTCGTGTCGCTTAACGGCGAGTACGTTATGTACGCGGCGGGGCGCGACTCTACCCAAACCGAAACCTACTATATGACCGCCGACATTTCGCGAGGGCTTAAAAAGGGCGTCAACGTTATAGTGGCGCAGGTGACCGGCGGCGCGGAAAAGAACGGATTCGCGCTCGAGTGCGGCGAGGCTCAGGTCTCTAGCGGCGCCGGATTTCTGGTTTACCAGTCGAGAGCGTATACGCGCGGCGATACGGTCACGTCATATAACGCCACTACCGAGCACAGGCTTGAAGGAATACACGAGGAAGAGTTCGTTTCGGATATTTTCAAGCCTTCGGTGACCGGCGGCTCCGCCGAGGCCGTGCTTGCCGACGTCAAACCGGCGCCGGTTTTCGAGGAAAAGCGCGCCAAATGCGAAAAATTCGAAGGCGGCGTGACTGCCGAGACCGAACCGGGCGCCGCTTATCCGATGTTCACGGTCACCGCCAACAGCGGCGACAAGATCGAGATTACCGGCTCTTTCGGTTCCAAAAAGCTCGAATACGTCGCGCGCGCGGGTCTCCAGAGTTTCGAGTTCGACGAGCCGCTGTACGGCGTGCTCAGATTCACGTTTCCTTCGGGAGTAAAGCTCAACAAGGCCGGCTACCGTCTGGTGGAATTCGGAGCAGAACGCAGCGGAGAGTTCTTATCCGACGACGAGGTCATGGAGGAGCTGTACCTCAAAGCGGAAAACAATTTCAGGTTCTGCTCGGCAATCGCGTTCACGTCGCTGCCTTATAATGCCGTAATCACGCCGCTCGACGCGTCGGTCGCCGCGCGTAACGCTTCTTACCTGCTTACCGGCGGCGCGGCTTACGCGGAATATCTCATGAACGCGCTGCTGGATGCGCTTGAGGGCAAACCGTCGTGGGTGGATACCGGAAATTCCTTTTACACGCTTTACGCTCTGAGCGGACTGGGACTGAGCGCCGATTGCGCGGCTTTAGTCAACAATTCCGACTTGAAACAGCGCATACTTCAGGCCACGGTCGCATTTCTGGAGAATTTCGACGCCGATTCGGACGCTTTGCGCGGCGAAGTCGACGGGCGTTACAATATCGATTACAGAATGTTTGCACAGTGTCTTATCGGCTCAGCCGTCGCGCTGTGCCGGTCGGCCGCCGACGAGCTGGGAATAACCAGATACGACGAATTCCTCACCGCCAAAGCGGAGGAATGTGAGAAAAAAGCCGAGGGATACCTCAAGAACGGCGGACTCGCTTCTCGGCATGAGCTCCATGACGACAGGGCGAACGCCGCAGCCGTGCTTACCGGCGCTGTTCCGCAGTATCTGTGGAGCGACGCCGCGCGCGTAACGGCGTGCTCTTACTGCTCCTCGCCGCTGTGGGAGGGTATGATAACCGAAGCCATGTTTGCCGCCGGCCGCCCCGAATGGGCGAAACAGCGCATGGCGGCAAGGCTGGCCGTGCTGAACGGAGATACGATCCCCGACGATTATGCAGGAGAGGGCGAGCCTTGCCGCGCCGCTTCCGCCGGATATGTGTCGGCGTTTTACCGCGCCGTCGTCGGTATAGAGTTCAGCGACGGGGGACGGCGCGTGTCGATCACTCCCGATATGAACGCTTGCAGAAAAATGTCGTTTACCGTCTGCGGCGGCAGCCTGAGCGGCAAATTCGTAAAGACCGCCAAAGGCACGGAGTTCTTTATAGACAACCGCACGGATATGGACGTCGTTCTGCGCCTGAGACTTAACAGAGGGGTTGTCACCGACGAGCCGGTAAAAACTCTCGAGCTTAAAAAAGGAAAGAACGTGTTCAAGTTCTGACCGGTATCGGTTTTTGCAAAACGAAACGCCCTTACCGTCCGTATTCTTAAAAGTCTGTACGGCTTTGGGAAATTACGGCGGCAAGGGCGTTTTTTTATGCTGTTTGCAACATCGCGGCAAAATAAACGTCGCGCGGCTGCAGCATAACGCGGCAAAGCCTGCGGTGATGAGCGTAAACGCGGCAAAAGCTGTTGCACGGACGCGCCTTTTCAGCCTGACTGCTTTGCGATAAGGTCGCGTATTTCGGTGAGCAGTTCTTCCGCGGTAGGGGGAGGGGGAACCTTTGCCGCTTCGGCGGCAGCCGCTTCCGCCGCGGCTTTCGCCGCTTTTTCTGCCGCTTCTTTTTCCGCAAGAATCTGCTTGGCTTCGGCGCGGGTTTTACCCGCTTTCATTATGGCGCGCACCTGTTTGCGTTTTTTGCGCAGAGTCTTGTCGGTCAGCTCCTCGATGCCTTTCTGCGCGTTCATTATAATTCTCAGCGCGAGGAACACGAAAAACGCGATTATGAGGAAATCGATGACCGTCTGTATGAACGACCCGTAATGCAGCGCGGTTTCGGCGGCAAGGACATTGCCGGCGTCGTCGTAAACTGCCGCTTTAATCACCCATTTCCATTCGGACACGCTCTTGCCGCCGAATACAAGGCTGATAAGCGGCATGATTATGTCGTTGACCAGACTTGTGGTTATCTTACCGAACGCGCCGCCCACAACGACGCCGACGGCAAGGTCGATCACGTTGCCTCGGGAAATAAATTTTTTGAAGTCGGCAAAAAATTTTTTCATTTTTGGCTTGCGAAAACCACCCGTTAAACGGGTGGTTCCAAAGAGGCTATGCCGATGAGTAAGAATTGAAAAGAAAAAACCTCCGTGATATAATTTGAGTGTCAGCTGCAAATTAAAGATCACGGAGGAGAACCATGG
>CASFJH010000017.1 GCA_949294845.1 uncultured Bacillota bacterium
CCATGGTTCTCCTCCGTGATCTTTAATTTGCAGCTGACACTCAAATTATATCACGGAGGTTTTTTCTTTTCAATTCTTACTCATCGGCATAGCCTCTTTGGAACCACCCGTTTAACGGGTGGTTTTCGCAAGCCAAAAAAATCGGGCGACACTGATGCGCCGCCCGATACCGTCATTATGTTTTTTACGCAACGCCGCCAGAGTAAATGGCAAGCGTAATAAAGAACACAAGCGAAAGTACCGCAAGTACGATGCTTACTATAACGGTAAGCCGCTTGAACGCGCCCTGCAATGTTTTGCTCTTGTTCTTCGCATAGAACGTATCGGCCGTCTGACCGGTTATCGCGTTCATGCCCTGCTCGTTGCTGGGCTGAGCGAGAACGAGAAATATAAGAGCGAGACTGAGCACTACCATAACGATTATAATAACAGTGCGTATGATGGGAAACGAGTCCGTAACCCATGCGGGCAATGTTGCGCTTAAAAAGTTGACAAAATCCATAAAGACCTCTTACGGCTGTTTTTTCTGCGTGGAATTCCCACGGATATTCATTATAGCATAAAGTCAACGGTTAAGCAAGCGTTTTTTAATATCTTTGCAAATTTATTGCCACCATCTGCGCCGTAAGTTTATTAAGCCGCGTTTCTGCGTCCGACAACGGCTCGGAGGAAAACATGGCGAGCCCCCCGTAACTTATCGAATTATTGACTATCGGTGAAAACGCCGCATAGGCGAAGCCGCATTCTTCCAGCCCCTCCAGATCGGACGTCGCCGCGCTTACCGATTTGAAACCGCTCATCGCGTCCGACATTACCGAAGGCAGTTTGCTGCCTATAACGCAGTTACGCCCTTTCCCGGCGCCGGCAACGAAATAATTTTTGTCCGCAACCAGTATGGTCTTTCCCGTCTCGCTTTCAAGCGCTGCGGCGGCAAGCGTCCCTTCGTTCTTTACCGCAGCGCTCATATCGAAGCGGCGCAGTACGATGTCGCCGTTCGACATTGTGAAAATTTCAAGTGGATCGCCCAGTTCGATTTTGAGCATACGCCGGTACTCTTTCGGAACTACTATGCGTCCCAGATCGTCAAGCCTTCTTATAATTCCTTTCGTTTCCATAACTTCTCCTTTTTCTTAAGTGGAGGATAACCCTACATAATGCAATAATAGTATATCCTTGACAAAAATTTTTATCCGCATACGGATATTCCGTTGACTTAGCCGCCGAATATGTATATAATATACCCATGAGACGGCAGGCTGCCATTAAATTGAACAGCGGAAAATTTTCGTTGGAGACGCTCGGCTTTGTGACTGCGGAAGATAATTCGGTCGTGTTCGAGTTCGACTTCGAGTCCGACAAGATGACTGTGGTAGGCTGCGACGGTTACGCCGCGGTAAGACGCGACGGAGCCGCCTCATACGAATTCGAAATATCGTCCGATACGCATAACCCGTTCACTATCGTGACCGAGCACGGCCGTATCCCCGCCGGAATTACCGGAAAAAAGATAAAACTCAAAAACGGCGATCAACCCGCTCTCTTCGTCCGGTTTCTGATAAATATCGGCGGCAACGAAGAAGAAGGTACTCTTACGCTTAAAGCAACTCCGCAGGAGGAATCGTTTTAAATGAAAATTCAGTGGCTGGGACACTCCGCCTTCAAGCTGACCGAAAGCACCGGCGTATCGGTTATAACCGATCCGTTCAAGCCGTCGGCCGTCGGCTACTCGATGGCATATCTGCCCTGCAACGCCGTTACCCTGTCGCACTCGCATCACGACCATAATTATGTCGCGGGCGTTAAGGGTAAGCCGCGTATAATAGACACCACCGGCGTTTTCGACGTGGACGGAATCCATATCCACGGAGTGGAAGTCAATCACGACCCCGAAGAAGGCAGATTAAGAGGCAAAAGCATTATCTATAAATTCCGTCTCGACGGCGTTACGGTCTGCCACCTGGGCGATCTCGGAGAGCCGTGTACGCCAGAACTTACCGAACAGCTTATCCCCGTGAACGTTCTGCTTATCCCCGTCGGCGGCAATTACACCATTGACGCCGAACAGGCTAAGGAATATGTTGACAATATCCTGCCCGATATAGTTATCCCCATGCATTACAAGACCAAACATACGGAGCTGGATATAGATAAGCTTGACGCCTTTTTGCGCCTTTTCGACGATGACCAGATCGAGGAATACGATTCGGATACGCTGGAATTCGACAGATACGATTTCAACGGCGGAAGCACTAAGGTTATAGTCCCCGCCAGATATAAAGGCTGATCCCCCTCGCCCGGCCGCAGCGGAACACCTCCGTTCTTAAGCGGACAGCCTCCGTTCTTAAGCGGACAGCCTCCGTTCTTAAGCGGACAGCCCCCGTTCTTAAGCGGACAGCCTCCCGTTCTTAAGCGGACAGCCCCGTTCTTAAACGGACAGCCTTCCCTTTCTTAAACTATAACGGACGTTTTCCGCTCTCGGTCAGTCGCGGACGGCTTCCTCTCTCCCGGCAGCGGTTGTCCGACGTGATTTAACCATAACTGACAGCCGATACGGAACGGCTGCCATTACTCCGATCGGATAAAAACGGCTGTTATGACGGCGGCGCGGCAAAAAAAGGGACTGCCAATCGATAAAAAACGCCGTCTGCAGACAAACGCTTACGGACGACGCGGAAATATTATGCAAATGAAATTGTGAACGGCTAAGGCGCTGCTTAGCCGTTTTTTTACGTCTTAAAGCCTTCGGATCGAATCTGCCGATTTGACTGCGTATTCATTATCCGAATACGGCCGATATTAATCCGGCAGTCTCTATCGCTACGGTCGGCAGTCTCTGTCTGCGGGTCGGTTGCAGTCGGCCGGGTTTATCTGTCCTATATTGCCGGCAAACGAGTTCTGTCATTCAGCCATATTTAAACCGCCCCGTTTTTATACGGAGCGGTTTGCTATTGCGGCGAACGCGCGACAATCAGCCGTCGCGGAGTTCCGCGCTATATTTTTTCCTGCCGCGTAGATGCGAGCGGCTCAGCCTTTAAGGCCGCCGAGCGTAAGGCCTTTGGTCAGCTGTCCCTGCACGAAGCAATAAACTATCAGAACCGGCACCATGACCATGAGAAGTCCGGCATACTGACGACCGAGGTCGGCAGCCGCTTTGGACTCTCTGGCGAGGGCAAGCAGTCCGACGGGCAGCGTGCGGCGCGCCTGGGAAAGGAACGTCATTGCGACCATGTACTCGTTCCAGTAAGACAGGAAGTTGAAAAGTATTACGGTCATAATGCTGGGCATTGCCAGAGGTACGCTTATCTGCACAAGGGTCCGCATATAACCGCAGCCGTCGATCTTAGCGGCTTCCTCATACCCTTTCGGCATCGTTTTGAAATATCCCGAAAGCAAGTATATCGTGAACGCAAAGCTGGTCGCAGCATAAATGAGTATGACCGTCACGAGGTTATCCACGAGACCTACGCCCAGACCGAGCGATCTGGAGAAGCTCAGCAGCATAACGTAAAGCGGAGTAACGATGTAGTTTACATTCACGAACAGTCCTGCCATAAAAAATATGCTCAGCACGCGCGCCATTCTGAACTTAAAGCGCGAAAGAACGTAAGCGGTGGGCACGGCCAGAACGATAAGCACGGCCAGTCCTCCGACTGTGAGAATGATCGAATTAAGAAAATATCCGCCCATATTCGCCTTTGTCCATGCGTTGACAAAGTTCATGTAATCGAACGTTTTAGGAAAGCCGAACGGATCGCTGCCTATCTGCGCTTCGTCTTTAAAAGCAGATAACGTAATCCATATCAGCGGCAAAAGCACTATTAAAGCGAACAGCCCGAGAAAAATATAAGTGACCGACTGACGCAGATAATATACGGGTCTATGGCTTGATTTTTTCTTCTGTCTCAAAAGCGGCAGCGATTTTCTTACATGAGTATTTACCATATCGCCCTCCTCAGTATTCCACCTGTTCGCGGCGGGTAAGCATCTGCACTATGAGCGCAAGCGCATAAGCGAACACGAACAACGTTACGCCTATTGCCATGCCGTAACCGTAAACGCTGTTGGTGTACGCCTGCTGATACATATAAGTCAGCAGGACGTGGCTGCCGAAATCTCCCTGCGTCATTGCGTCGACGAACAGGAAGCTCATGTTTATCGTACTGATTATGAAAAACGTCAGCGTGGTGCGGATAACTTCCCATGTAAGCGGCAGAGTTATACTGAAAAACTGTCTGGACGAACTTGCGCCTTCCAGATCCGCCGCTTCGTACAGGCTGTCGGGTATACTGTCCATACCGGCTATATACATAACCATGTAATAACCTACGGCCTGCCATACCATTGCGGCGGCTATACACCACATAACGGTCTTGTTGTTCGCAAGCCAACCGTTGTAAACCTTTCCCGCCCAGTTGTAAAAGACGGAAACAAGCCCCGTACCGGGAGAAAGTATTGCGGAAACTATCGCTGAAATAACAACAATGGAAAGTATATTCGGAATGTAAAAGACCACGCGGAAAAACGTTTTTCCTTTCGTCTTTTTTCTTGCCAGAACAGACGCGAAGTACAGCGACAGCCCGATAGTCACCGCCGTAACTACGACAATGAGAAATACGGTATTTTTAAAAGCGTTCCAGAAATTCGAACTTTTGAAAAGCACTTTATAATTGTCGAAGAATATATACGCCTTTTCTCCGTCCATTCCGTTCCATTCCATAAAGGAAGTGTTCACAAGACTGACTATGGGAAAAATAACGAATATTACGAAAAGCACGGTCGTGGGTATCGTGCAAAGGCATATAAAGCCGAGCTTTCTGGTGCTCATCTTGCCCGTCCGGTTAAGTTTCAGCGGTTTAGGGCCGCCTGTAGGTAGTGCGACTGCTTTCATTATATCTCCTCCCCGCTACGCAACACTAACGTGAGAGAGAAAGCTTCTCCCTCACGTTATGTTACGGGACTATTGCGCGCCCGATTTTTTATTTTATTATATTCGCGCGCAGCTGATCGCTTGCCTGTTCGAGTCTGGCCGCCCACTCGTTCACGAGCGTGGTAACGTCTTTCGTGATCGTTGTGGCAAACACGTTTTCGGTCAGGTCGTTAAAAAGTATGTCGGACCATACGAGGTCGGGTACGGCCTTGGTAGCGGCAAAGTTGCCGATAACCGCAGAGTTGCCCGAGTAAACGTTGTACATATCGATCGTCGACTGCGATACGCCGTTGGCCGAAGCGTTGGTAAGAGCGGCCTTGGTGGGGATTATCGCGCCGTTAGCTTTCGCCACGATCTCGGCTCCCTTATCGCTGTAGTAAAGCTTGATGAAATCTTTGGCAACGTCTTTGAAAGCGCCTTTGGAATGAACCATCATCGTTTCAACGTAAGTGGTAACGAAAGCGGATCCGTCCTTATCCTTGCGCGGTATGGGCATAAATCCCCATTCGAAGCCTTCGGGCGTGGTGCTCGCCATCTCGCCGGGCAGCCAGTCGCCGTTAGGCATAAACAGCGCGGTGCCTTTTACCGAAATATCGGAGGAATCGCCTATTACCGCCTGCTGGTTCTTGGTAAAGTTGTCCGCGTTCGCATTCGCGGCGGTTGTGGACAGGGTGTAATCCTTAAGTTTGACTATCTGGGTAAGGGCGGCTTTGACGTCGGCGTCTTCCCATATGCCGTCGGTATAGCCGAGAGCCTTCATATACTTTTCGTCGCCGGCATAATCGGCAAGCACCGAGTAGAAAACGCTGTCAAAGTAACCGGCAGTCGGGAATGTGAACAGCGAAGGATTAGTCGCCGAGGCTGCTCCGCCGCTCTGCGCCGCTTTGAGCTGTTCGCCCAGAGCGAAGAACTCTTCCCATGTCTCGGGCAAAGTATAGCCGTCGGTGCCGAAGCGCGAAGCGTCGTAGAACATTCCGGTCGGCGAATAATAAGCGGGCAACAGATAAGTTTTGCCGTCGCCGTAAGGCTGTGTTGTATAAGAATTGAGCAGGCCGTCTACCAGCTTATCCTGCAGCTTTACCTCTTCTCCCGCAACGTTCTCGCCAAGCAGTCCGGAAAGGTCTTCGAGATTCTTTCCCTGAATGAGTTTCTCAACGCTCGTCTTGGGCATATTTAAATTGAGAATAATGAGGTCGGGATAATTCCCGGCGTTGATACGGTTTGTAAGGGTGTCTTCAATGGTGTTGGTCGAAGACATTACCACCTCGACTTTTCCGTCGTAAGTTTTCTTGAATTCGGTAACCAGATCGTCTATATACTGCCGTCCGCGACCGCCTTCGAGACCGAGTATGGTAAACACTTTTTCCTCTTTTTTGCAGCCTGTAAATACGCCGAATACGCCGAAGCACATAACGACAGCCAATACGGCTACAATTAGTCTTTTTACTTTCTTCATCTTGTCCTCCATAAATTTTAATTCGCCCGATCGCCATTCGCAATCCTTGTTTCCAGTTTAATCCATTTTATCGGCTTTTACAATATAAATATTGCTGCAAAATACCGATAAATTGCTTTTATCCTTTAAACTTTGGCGTTTTATGCAGAAATGCATATTTTAAACCATTTTTAAGATTATGAAATTAAGCTGATTTTCAATATTGTTCGCAAATTATTTTTATAAACTAGCCATTTTTTACTTAAAGGCTTCCTCCATCGCATTGCATAGCGATATATTTATAAAAATATTTAAAAAAAATACTGAATAATTGTTTTTTTTGCAAAATCAGCTTGGCATTACGGCATTTATAGTTTATAATTAAACCGTAATTCTTATACGGCCTTTAAAAAAAGAGGTGTTAATTATGAGCTACACTAACCGGACTTTTTCCGTAGCGAAAAAAAGTTTTGACGATTATAATCTGGTTTATCTTACTTGGTCGCGGTACGAAAACGACTGGCCGAGCACCATGCATTTTCATTCGTTTACCGAATTCATGTACATAGTAAACGGCGAAGGAATGCTTCATCTCGAAGGCGAGTCAAGGCCGCTGAACGAAGGCGATATGGTAATAATCTGCCCGTCCACTCCCCATACCGAAACCTCCCAGACGAAAAACTGTCTGGAATATTATATCTTCGCAATCGAAAATATTACGTTTAACGAGGAGGATCGGGACAACGGCATATTCATGATCAATATCAGCGACGCGGACGAACGCAAGGCGTTGCTCTCGCGTTTTAAAAGAGCCGAAACGGAACTGGCCAACCAGCTCCCCCATTACGAAGTGCTGGTTCAGTCCCTGATTAACGAAACGCTGGTATCGATTCTGCGTAAGATAGAAGCAAAGGACGTCAAACTGGAAGGAAAAGACGTTCCCAGCGAATGTGCGTTCGTCAAACGTTATATCGATATGCATTTCTCCGAAAAAATCACGTTGGACGAGATAGCGCGCAAAACTTTCTTCAGCAAGTTCTATATTATTCATTCTTTCAAAAAGCAGTACAACATCACTCCGATACAGTATCTCCTCGACAAACGGCTGAGCGAGGCGGCTACGCTGCTTCAGACAACCAATCTTTCGGTAACGGATATAACTATAAGCGTAGGCTTTTCGTCTGCGTCTCAGCTGGCTAAAGCGTTCAAGGAGAAGTACGGCGCCACGCCGCAGCAATACCGTACAATGGCGAAAAAAGACTTTACTCCCCTTTTTAACTGACGCTTCGTCGCAGGATTCTCTTGCTATATGCATAAAAGAGTGGTATACTGGATATAATTTTTGATCCGGAGATTCTTTCTATGCCATATCAAGCTTATCTGATTGCCGGTATTCCGGTGCTGTTGGCAATAATCTTTGCTGTATATGCGGGCGCAAAAGTGCGCTCTGTTTTCGCGCAGTGCAGTAATATACGTCCCCAGAGCGGCATGACCGGCTACGACGCGGCCAGGCGCGTTTTGAACGAGAACGGACTTTCTCATGTGCGTATCGAACGTATTGCCGGTTCAATGACCGACCATTTCGATCCGCGGTCTAATACCGTCAGGCTCTCCGAAACGGTCTACGGCATAAGCTCTGCCGCCGCCGTCGGCGTCGCCGCGCACGAGGCAGGCCATGCGATTCAATACGCCCGCCGTTACTTTCCGCTCAAACTGCGCAACGCTATTATTCCCGTTACGAATATCGGATCGCGCCTGTCCACTCCGCTCATACTGCTGGGAATTATCCTTGCCGCGGCGTCCTATGTATTTATTTATGTCGCTTACGCCGGTCTGCTTTGTTTCGGCTTTTCCGTACTCTTTCAGCTGCTCACATTGCCTACCGAATTCAACGCCAGCAAGCGCGCGCTAAAGGCTATACAAAATTCGGAAATTCTCACGCCCGAAGAGACCGCCGCCACAAAGCGCGTGCTTTCCGCCGCCGCGATGACTTACGTTGCGGCAACGCTTGTCGCGTTTACGCAGTTCATGCGCCTTTTCTTGCTTATCAATAACCGCCGTCGCTGAACCGAGCAAGAAAGCCGCGCATCGTTTGACGTTTTCCTGTTAAGCAATGATAATACGGCATAATTAAAGCGGCGCCGCCGGCACCGCGCATAAAAGAGGTTTATTATGAAAGATCGGGTATCGGATACTGGCAATTGCGCGCTGTCCCCCACTGTTTTTTCAAGTCCTGTCCGCGCATGGCCGGAAAGCGATAAAAACGGAAATTACGAGGCATGGACGTTCGGCACCGTATGGTACGACGGCCGCGACGACAATGTTTGTTTGGTATACAATTCGAGAAAATCCCATACTGGCAAAGACGGCGGCGTATATTTCCGTACAAAAAAGGATTACGGGCCTTTATCCGTGGCGATACCGGTCGCGCTCAGCGACGAAATTTACGGCAAAAGGGCGCACTGTGCCGGAATGTGCCCCAACGGCGATTACCTCGTCATTGCCGTTCATCATTTTGACGGACTGTCTGACGGCGATCCGTATGTTTACAGAAGCGCCGACAGAGGCAAAAACTGGTTGAACGAAGGCAAACTGCTAATAAACGGCGTTTTCCGTCAGACGGGCGAGCTAACCTCTCTTTTCACTACGTCAAAAGGCAGACTGCTCGCTTTCAACAGAGTTTCGCCGAGTAACGATATCGAGATAGCGTTCTCCGACGACAACGGCCGTTCGTGGAAAAGCAGTCCGCTCAACAAGGGCTCGGCGCCCGTCCCCATGGAAGGCTCGTTCGTCGAGCTGAGCGACGGGACTGTCGTATGCGTAATCCGAGGCAATTTTTATACAGGAGACTTTACCGTAAAACAGGATACATATTTCACCAAAAGCCGAGACAACGGCTGCACATGGAGCGTACCGGAAAAGCTGAACGATATTGACGCGAGCTTCAACGGCGTTGCTATGGTTTATCATGACGACGTAAAAGCGGTGGAAATGATTTACGGCTCGCGGTTTGTTTCCGACGACGGTAAAGGAAGTATTTACCGGAGAATAGTCGACGAGAAAAGCTTTGCTCAAGGGAAACTGGGGCGCGAGCTAAAAATAGGCTCGGGAAGCGGCGATCAGAACTTCGGGTACTTCGGCGCCTGCAAATCAAAAAACAACGTGATAAACGTATTCTTTTACGACGGCAATCACGAAAAAACGGACATCTACAACATGGTAGGCAGACGTCCGCAGTAACCCGCACAATCAAAAGGACGGCGCTTTAGTGCGTCAGTAATAGGGATTATTACTGACGCACTAGCTATATTTGCCTATCGGCAAGTTATATTGCTTTCGCAGTTATATTTTGCTACGCAAAGTTATATTTACCCATGGGGTAAGTTATGGCAAATATAATATA
>CASFJH010000018.1 GCA_949294845.1 uncultured Bacillota bacterium
ACAGAATGAAATAACCTTCGCGCCTTCTTCTCCGCTCGCGGCGGCTGACGACGCCGCCACCTTCAGATGGGTGGTTAAAAGCGTATCCATGCAAAACGGGCTGGCCGCCGACTTTTCGCCCGCGCCGCTCGAAAACGCGCCGTGCAGCGTGGCGCGGGTTTCGCTGGCGGTCGGCTCAGACGCGGCCTGTCAGGCGTTTTGCTCGGGCATAGCCGCGAGGCTGGGCGATATAGCGCTCTTTCTCCGTCCCTCCTGCGGCGCATGGAAGACCGCGCTCGAGGTCGGTTGCGCCGACGGCGCGGTCGTAGTTTCGGGCATAGATCCTTCGTCCGATCCTTACCTCGTCTTATCGCTGCTGATAAGCGCGGGGCTGGAAGGCGCGTCCTTAAGCGACATCGGAGATATTCCCTGCGATCTCGCCGCCGCCATAGCGCGCGCCGAGCGGAGCGAATTTGTGCGCGCGGCCGTTCCCGCCGGATTTACGGCGGCCTACGGCGGAAAGTAACCGGCGCGTTTATAAGGAGATCGGCAAATGGCTTTGCGGTACGAAATCCGTAGCGTTCTCATAATTTCGGGAACGGATCAGCTGCAGGCCCTGTTCTGCGAAACGGGGCTTAAGGATTCGTATGCTCCGGTAGTTACGGCGCACACCGTAGGCGAAGCCAGACGGCTGCTTGTTAAGCGGTGTTTCGACATCGCGGTAGTCAATACTCCCCTTAAGGACGGTTTCGGCATAGAGGCGGCCAAGGACCTGTCGGCCGACCCCGATATGGGCGTTCTGCTGCTGGTCAAGGACGCCATTTACGAGCAGGTGGCCGCAGACGTCGAGCATTACGGCGTTGTCACATTGGCAAAGCCGTCGTCCAGACAGGCTTTTGCAGCCGCTCTGCGCATGCTGGGAGCGATGCTGAGCAAGGTGCGTGCGGTCGAGCGGGAGACGATCGATTTAAAAAGCCGCATGGAGGAAATCAAAATAGTAAACCGCGCCAAGTGGCTGCTGGTCGAGCAGCTCAAAATGACCGAGCCCGAAGCGCACAGATATATAGAAAAGCAGGCCATGGACCGCTGCGTCAGGCGACGGGAGATCGCGGCAGGCATTATAAGAACTTACGGAAGCGAGGGAGGATCGAAAAATGACTAAATATATATTCGTAACCGGCGGCGTCGTCTCGGGACTGGGCAAAGGCATAACCGCCGCGTCGTTAGGCAGACTGCTCAAGGCGCGCGGCCTCAAAGTGGCGGCGCAGAAGCTCGATCCTTATATAAACGTCGATCCCGGCACAATGAATCCTTTCCAGCACGGCGAGGTTTTCGTTACCGAGGACGGAACCGAGACCGATCTGGATCTCGGGCATTACGAGAGGTTCATAGACGAAGACCTGAATCATTTTTCCAACCTGACCTCGGGAAAGGTCTACTGGAACGTGCTCAATAAGGAACGGCAGGGGCTGTATCTGGGCGAAACGGTGCAGGTTATACCGCACATAACCAACGAAATTAAGAATTTCGTTTACGGTCTTGCCGAAAAAACCGGAGCGGACGTCATAATCACCGAAATCGGCGGAACCACCGGCGATATAGAGAGTCAGCCCTTTTTGGAGGCGATACGTCAGATCGGCATTGAGCAGGGGCGCGGTAACGCGCTTTTCATACACGTCACACTGGTTCCCTACCTTTCGGGAAGCGACGAGCACAAGTCCAAGCCCACGCAGCACTCGGTAAAGGAGCTGCGCGGAATGGGTATCTCCCCCGACATCATCGTCCTCAGATGCGACAGGCCGCTGGAATCTTCGATATTCAAAAAAATAGCGCTGTTCTGCAACGTTAAAGAGGACTGCGTAATAGAGAACCGCTCGGTGTCGGTTTTGTACGAAGCGCCCGTCATGCTGGAAAAGAGCCGGTTTTCGGATATTGTTTGCCGCGAGCTTAAGCTGGACTGCCCGCCGCCCGATATGTCCGAATGGAACGCAATGCTCAGCCGTATACGCGCCAGAGACAAATCGGTAAGCATCGGCATTGTTGGCAAATACGTCAGCCTGCACGACGCGTATCTTTCTGTTGCCGAGGCTCTTAGACACGCGGGCTACGCCGCCGGCGCAAAAGTGGAAATCCGCTGGATAGACTCCGAAACGGTTACGCCCGAGACTGTCGCCTCGTCGGTGGGAGCATGCGACGGCATAGTCGTTCCCGGCGGCTTCGGCAAGAGAGGCATCGAAGGAAAAATAGCCGCGGCTGAATACTGCCGCATCCATGATATTCCGTACCTCGGTATCTGTCTGGGAATGCAGATCGCCGTCATCGAATTCGCAAGACACGTTGCAGGAATGGCTGACGCCGATTCGGGCGAATTCTCGCAGACCTCCGCCCACAAAGTGATCGACTTTCTGCCCGATCAGAACGCTTCCGTCGCAAAAGGCGGCACGCTCAGACTGGGCGCTTACCCCTGCCGCATCGCCCAAGGGACAAAGATGCGCGAATGTTACGGCGCGGAAAACGTGTCCGAAAGACACCGCCACCGCTACGAATTCAACAACGATTACCGCGACGAGCTGATCGCCGCCGGTCTTACGGTAAGCGGCACTTCGCCCGACGGCTATATCGTCGAAGCGGTGGAGCTTAAGGATAAAGCCTTCTACGTCGGCGTGCAGTTTCACCCCGAATTCAAGAGCCGCCCCTTCAGACCTCATCCCCTTTTTACCGGCCTCGTAAACGCCGCGCTCAAAAGGCCGCGGCGGGACTGAACGCTCCGAGCGATAAGTTCCCCGACCGACTCGGACAACCGGTCTGCTCCGTCTCTGCCGCCGCACTTTGGCTGCCTCTGCCGCCCGCTCTGGCCGCACTGCCTCCGCACTTTGGATGCCTCTGCCGCCCGCTGTGGCCGCATTGCCGCAGTACTCTGGCTGCCTCTGCCGCCGTGCTCTGGCTGTGTAACCCGATATCGATATCATAACGTATAGCCGCATGCGACCGTACCGCGTCTTACCGTAGACGTTATTCAGCGCCCCGATTGCGGGCGCTTTTTTTGTGTAAAGAAAACCACGCGATATTCGCGTGGTTCAAAAGAGGCTAAAGCTGATGAGGCAGACAAAAGAACTCCGTTCGTATAGAATTGATTGAGACCTGCCAGTCTGAAACAAGAACACGAACGGAGGATATTAAGATGCCGGAGCAAACTAATACCGCAAACAGTTTAGCACATAGCCAATGGAATTGCAAGTAATATGTGCTATGCTTGCGACTGCGCGGCGGCCCTGTTTTAACGTACGGCAGCGACGGGCGCTTTTTCGGTTATTGCGACGTAATAAACGGACGGGATACTGTCAATAATACCGGTATGACAGACAAACTGACAGCATACCGGGAAAAACGGGATTTCGGAAAAACGCGCGAGCCGTTCGGCGGCGACGAGACGGACGGCAGCCGTTTCGTTATACAAAAGCACGCGTCAAGGCGGCCGCACTACGATCTGCGGCTGGAGAGGAAGGGCGTTCTCCTGAGCTGGGCGATACCGAAAGCGCCCTCTTTCCGCCCGTCCGACAAGCGTCTGGCGGTGCGCGTGGAGGATCATCCCGTCGAGTACGCCGATTTTGAAGGGACTATTCCTCAGGGCGAATACGGGGCAGGCGCCGTCATGATCTGGGACGAAGGGCGTTGGGAGACCGACGGCGATTTCGACAAGGAGCTTAAAGCCGGCTCAGTCAAGCTGACACTGTACGGCAAAAGGCTCAAAGGCGGCTGGGCGCTCGTAAAGCTGAAGAACGGCGACAACTGGCTGTTTATAAAAGAGCGCGATATTTACGCAGGGGCGACGGAAATAACGGACGAAGCGACGAGCGTGAGAAGCGGCCGCACGATGGCCGAAATAAAGCGGGGCGCCGCTTTCTCTTTTCCAGAAATCAAGCCCATGTTGCCCCTTCCCGCCGAGCGGCCGCCTGACGGCGACGAAATGCTGTTTGAAGTAAAATACGACGGCTACAGAATACTCGCTCACGCCGACGGAAAGGGCGTTCGGCTCCTTTCCAGAAACGGCAAGGATTACTCGCGGTTTTTTCCGCATATCGTCCAAGCCGTTTCCGCTCTGGCAGGCGGCAGCCGGCTGGTTGTCGACGGAGAGATAATCGCGGCCGACAAGAACGGACGCTCGGATTTCGCCGCGCTCGGGAGGCTGTTGCGCTCGTCCGACCGTTCGGACGCGGTATATATGGCGTTCGATCTGCTGATATCGGGCGAAAACGATCTGCGCGGCTCTCCCCTCGTCCGGCGCAAGTCCGCGCTGCAGAAGCTGATAAAAAAGTCCGACGGCTGCGTTAAGCTGAGCAGGCACGTCGTCGGCCGCGGAAAGGAATGTTTTCAAGCGGCGGCGGCGCTCGGACTGGAAGGAATAATCGCAAAGAGAGCCGACTCGCCTTACGTCGGCGGACGCAGCGGAGACTGGCTAAAAATAAAATGCTACTTTGAAAGAGAATTCGTCGCCGGCGGCTTTGCGAAAAAAAACGGCGTTCGGAACGCGGCATCGCTGCTGCTGGGCGCATACTGCGGAAAGCGGTTTATCTACTTCGGGCGCGTAGCCGTTCGAGATACGGACGAAGCGGAGCGGCTGTATTCCGCTTTAAAGAAGCAGGCGGCCGGAAAACCTCCTTTTGCGCAGCCGCCCGAGGCAAAAAACGGCGAATTACTCGTGTGGTTAAAGCCGCGCACGGTCGTACAGATAAGATTTGCCGGCTATACCGGAAAGGGGCTGATAAGACACGCGGTTTACCTGGGCGTCAGAGACGACAAGCCGCCGCGCGAAGTATACTCCGACACAACGTCGTCCTACGCTGCAAGCGAAACGGACTGCTGCGCCGAAAATGACGGTCGGAAAAAGAAAGCGGCAGTGCCGGCGAATGGCAAGCGGTCAATCGACGGCGTGGAGATAACCAATCCGGACAGAATTATCTTTACCGATAAGGGCGTGACGAAGCTTGACGTTGCAGAGTATTACGCCGCGGCGGCTAAACGTTTTCTCAGCTATGCGGGCGGGCGCATATTGAGCGTAGTGCGGTGCCATAACGGCGACTTGTCTGCTTGTTTTTTCAAAAAACATCCCTCCTCCGGCGAAAACGTCGGAACCGTTCAGACCTTCTCTCACGGAAAACCCTTACTGTGGTTTTTCATATCGGATAAGCGCGAGCTGGTCGGGCAGGCTCAGCTCGGAACACTGGAGCTTCACGTCCGCGGCTGCCGCGCCGACGATCTCGGGCGGCCGGACACTCTCGTATTCGATCTCGATCCGG